>NZ_AOHQ01000141.1:0-140938 GCF_000416385.1 Mycobacterium sp. VKM Ac-1816D | reverse complement strand
ACGACGGGGTGCCGCCGGTCCCACCCGCGCCGCGTGGGCCTGCGCTTCCCCCGCCACCGCAGCTGCCGCCGCCACCGCAGCTGCCGCCGCCGCCCAGGCTGCCGCCGCCACCGGCGCTGCCCGCCCCGCAATTACCGCCGCTGCCTGCTGGTGTCTGCGGTAACACGCCGTTGTGCTGAGCGGTTGATCGCCGAGAATTTCAGCCGCGCAACCAGTTCAGGAAGCGCTCCACCGCTGCGGCGGTGTTGTGCCCGTGTGCCGACCCGAAGAAGTCGAAAGCGTGCTGGGCGTGCGGGATCTCGGCGTAGATGACCGGGGCCTTCGACACTGCCCGCAGCGCGGCGACGAAATCGCGGCCCTCCTGCACCGGGATGACCGAATCGTCTGCCCCGTGCAGCACGAAGAACGGCGGCGCGTCCGCGTGCACCAGACTGATCGGGGAGGCGTCGAGGTACACCTGCCGGTTCGTGGCGAACGGTAGTTTGACGATGAACTTCTGCAGGATCGCCACGAATTCGGCTCGGCCGGAACCCGTGTCGGTGAACCAGTCGTAACGTCCGTAGATCGGAACCGCGGCCGCCACCGACGTGTCGACATGCTCGAACCCGGGCTGCCATTTCGGATCGTTGGGTGTCAGCGCCGCCAGCGCGGTCAGGTGTCCGCCGGCCGAGCCGCCGGTGATGTACACCGATTCGGGATCACCGCCGTACTCGGCGATGTTCTCCCTGACCCAGGCGATGGCACGCTTGACGTCGACGATGTGATCCGGCCAGGTGTGCTTAGGGCTGATCCGGTAGCCGATGGACACACAGATCCAGCCGTGTTCGGCGAGCCTGCTGAGCATCGGGTAGGCCTGCGGCCTGCGCATCCCGATCATCCATGCCCCACCCGGAACCTGCAGCAGCACAGGCGCTTTGCCGTCGCGTGGCAGGTCAGGACGCATCCAGACATCGGCGAGGTTGGGACCGTGGGGGCCGTACCGCGCCGTCTCGTGCACGTAGCGGCGGCGCGTCCATCCGGTGCCGAAGACCCCGCGGGGTTTGCGTTCGGGTTCCTCGGCCTCCGGATAGTCCGGACCCAGCGCCGCGCGAAGCGGGTCTTCAAAGTACTTCTTGGATGTGTCCTCGCGGCGTTGCACCATGACGAGCAGGCCCCAGGTGAGTGCCTTGAGCGCCAGCGAGACACGACCGTTGCGGGTTCGATAGTGGCCGAGCAATGTTCGGCGCAGCACATCGAGCAGCGAGCCGGTCAGGAACAGCGGCGCGTTCTCCGACGTCGGCCAGCCGAAGGCGAATGTCGGCAAGGTGCTGTAGCCCTTACGCCCGAGTGGGCGTACAGCATTGGCGGCATTGACCAACTCGGCCAGCGCGCCCAGCGCAGGACGGGGTTTACGCACGGTCATGCGGTCCTACTACCCACCGAGGCGGTCTTGCAAAGCACGACGGTCGATCTTTCCGGTGCTGTTGCGCGGCAGCTCATCGAGGATCGTGATGTCGCGAGGGACCTTGTAATTGGCCAGGTTCTCCCGCACGTGCGCCTTGAGCGCGTCGACGGTGACCGCGCCCTGCAGCACCACGAATGCCGACAGGCGCTGACCGAACTGTTCGTCGTCGACCCCCAACACAGCGGCCTCGGCGACATCGTCGTGGGTGACCAGCGTCTTCTCCACCTCGATGGGATAGACATTCTCACCGCCGGAAACGATCATCTCGTCATCTCGGCCGACGACGAACAGCCGGCCGGCCGCATCCAGATAACCGACGTCCCCGGAATTCATGAAACCATCGTGGAAGTCTTTGTTCTTACCGTTGGTGTAGCCGTCGAACTGAGTGGAGTTTCGGACGTAGATGGTTCCCACTTCGCCGGCCGGCAGCGGGTTCAGATCGGGATCCAGAATGCGAATCTCGGTGCCCTCGGCCGGTTTTCCGGCGGTGTCCGGTGCCGCGCGCAGATCGGCCGGGGTCGCCGTGGCGATCATGCCTGCCTCGGTGGCGTTGTAGTTGTTGTAGATCACGTCACCGAACTGGTCCATGAATTTGATGACCACATCGGGCCGCATCCGGGATCCGGACGCGGCCGCGAACCGCAGGGTGCGTCCGCTGTAGCGATTGCGGACCTCGTCGGGCAGTTCCACGATCCGGTCGAACATCACGGGTACCACGCACAGGCCGGTGGCGCGGTGGGTGTCGACGAGCGCCAGGGTCGCCTCCGGATCGAACTTTCGCCTGGTGATGATCGTGCACGCCATCGATGCGGCGAAGGCCAGCTGGGAGAAACCCCAGGCGTGGAACATCGGAGCGACCACGACCACGGGCTCCTCGGCCCGCCACGGCGTGCGGTCGAGGATCGCCTTGAGCACCTCCGGACCACCGCCGGAATGCCTTGCCCCCTTGGGGGTTCCGGTGGTTCCCGAGGTCAACAGGATGACCTTGGACTTCTCCTTGGCGCGCTGCGGCTCCCGACCGGCGTACTCGGTGATCAACTTCTCGACGGTGAACAACGCCGTCGCACTGTCGGCCCAGGCGACCACACGCGTGGTCTGCGGGGAATCTTCCAGCGCCCGTTCGACCGTCGAACTGAACTCCTCGTCGTAGATGACCGCACTGGGCCGGTCCGCGGTCTCGCGTTGCCAGACCTCGGCCAGAGCGGGGCCGGCGAATGCGGTGTTGAGCAACAGCACGTCGGCGCCGAGCCGGTTGGCCGCGATCAAGGATTCGACGAAGCCCCGGTGATTGCGCGCCATGATGCCGATCACCTGCGGCTCACCCGACGGCAGGTCCTGCAGCCCCGCCGCGAGCGCATCGGAACGCTGGTCGATCTCCCGCCAGGTCAGCGCGCCGAGTTCGTCGATCAACCCGACCCGGTCGCCGCAGCGTTGCGCCGCGCTCGCGAAACCCGATGTGATTCCCATGTTCTCGCGTGCCATGGCCGCCGCGATACGCAGGTACTTGTCGGGGCGCAGGGGAGCGATGACACCGGCCCGGACCATGGTGTCGACCAGACCGACCGTCGCGGTGACCCGGTCGACGACGGGGCGGGCGAGGCGTCCGGGGATATCCTGCAGGCCCATCAGCCGATCACCGGAAGCCGTCGCTCGGCGGCCAACTCGTCCAGAGCGCCCTGCATGACACGGCGCACGTGGGCGTCGACCTCGTCGATATCGGGGTTCTCCCCGAACTGTTCCTCGATGTGGACCGGCGGCAACACCTGCATCGTGATCTTGGCGGGCAACGGGACGTTCAACGGAACCACCGCGGACAGGCCGAACGGGAACCCGAAGGACACCGGGACGATCTTGGTACGCGCCAGTCGGGCGATCGGTCCGAGCCGCTTGGCCAGCCAGGTGCCCCGCGAGAGGTAGAGCTGGGTCTCTTGTCCACCGATGCCGACCATCGGCACGATCGGCACCCCGGCGTTGATGGCGGCGCGGACGTACCCCTGGCGGCCGTCGAAGTCGATCTTGTTGGCCTCCAGGGTGGGGCGGTAGACATCGAAGTCACCGCCGGGGAAGACCACCACCACACCGCCCGAGCGCAGCGCCTCGTCGGCATTCTCGTGGCTGGCCAATATGAAACCGGTCTTCTTGAAGAAGTCGCCGGTCGGCCCGATCATCAGCATGGCGTGGCTCAGCGTGTAGACCGGCCTGCCGTACCCGTGACGGTCGTAGAAGTCGGCGGCGAAGATCGGTACGTCCATCGGGAACAGCCCGCCGGAGTGGTTGCACACCACCAGCGCACCCCCCTCGGGGAAGTTCTCCAGTCCGCGGACCTCGGAGCGGTGATAGGCCTTCAGGAACGGCCGCAACAGCCCCATCACCCGCTCGGTGAGTCCGGGGTCGAACTTGGTGATCTCGGTCGGTTCGATATCGGTCGAGCCCATGGCCATGCCTCCGGCGGTCGAAATAGAACGTGTTCTAATTTTGCACGTAATCTCGTCCGGGGTCAAAGGCATGATGGAGCCATGACCGTCGATGTGGCCGCCTACTTCGCCCGGGTCGGGTACTCCGGCGATGGCGCGCCCACCCTGGATACGCTGCAGGTTCTGCACGCCGCACACAACCGGAGCATCCCGTTCGAGAACCTCGATCCGGTGCTGGGCACACCCGTGGTGGACCTCGGTGCCGACGCGTTGTTCGCCAAACTGGTCGACCGCCGCCGCGGCGGATACTGCTACGAGCAGAACGGACTGTTCGGCTACGTCCTCGAGGCGCTCGGGTTCGGGGTGGCGCGGCTGACCGGCCGCGTGGTGTGGATGCAGGAACCGGGCGCTGCGCTGCCTGCCGAAACGCACAACGTGCTCGCCGTGAGCGTCCCCGGGCGTGACGGTCGCTACCTGTGTGACGTGGGGTTCGGCGGCCAGACGCTGTCGTCACCGATCCGGTTGGAGGCCGGACCCGTGCAACAGACCCGGCATGAGCCCTACCGCCTGGTCGCCACCAGTCCTGATGCCTTGCGGCTGGAGGCCTTGGTGCGCGAGAAGTGGCAGGCCCTGTACGTCTTCACCACCGAGCCGCGACCGCGCATCGATCTGGAGGTCGGCAGCTGGTACGTCTCGACCTACCCGAAGTCGGTGTTCGTCGCCGGGTTGTCGGCAGCTCTGGTGACCGACGACGCGCGCTGGAACCTACGCGGCAGACAGCTCGCCGTGCACGGCAAGGGCGGCACCGAACGCATCGACCTCGCCGGGGCCGACGAGGTCGTCGATCAGCTGGTGCACCGGTTCGGGCTGGATCTCACCGGCCTCGGCGATGTGGCGGCCGGCATCAGTCGCGTGCTGGGGAACTGACGAACACATCCCATGGGTCGGCGGCATCCAGCGCCCAGCGGCCCAGCCGGCGTGCATGGGACGCGGTGCTGCCGAACTCATCGGCCCAGCTACGCGCCCGCATGGTGACCGACCACAGCGGATGCTCGATGGTGACCCCGATGGCGCCGTGCAGCTGGTGTGCGATCGTCGTCACCGGTGTGGTGGCGCGGCCGACGGCCACCTTCGCCACCGTCACCGCGTAGTCGGCGCGGGGATCGGCGAAACCGTACTCGGTGACCGCGGCGGTCGCCAGATCTGTTGCCGCCCTGGCCTGTTCGATTTCACCGGCCATCGATGCCAGCGAATGTTGGACGGCTTGGAACTTGCTCAACGCCCGGCCGAACTGCACCCGGTCGGAGGTGTGTGCCACCGTCAGCCCCAACGCCGCGTCCAGTGCCCCGACGATCTGCACACAGCGGGCCCACGCGCCGCGGCGCATCAACTCTTCGAGCGCCGAGGCATCGAGGCGGGTCTGCCCAGGGGCCGCGTAGCGCAGCGTGCCGCGTGGTTCACCGCCCAGGTTGTGCCCGGTGGTGAGTTCGGGATCGTCGATCCACCCGATGTGCAGCCCGTCGTCGGTGCGTGCGGCGAGCAGGATCGCCGCATCCTCGGGCCACGGCACATCGCGTGCGACGCCGTCGGTGCCGATGGCGATCGTCAGGGGCCCATCCGGCGCATCGAGTCCCGCCTGCCCGGCCAGCCAACCCGCCAGCAGATCGGTCTCGGCGACCGGCACGGCCGCGGCATGGCGGGCCAGTCCGGCCAGCACCACCGCGGCCTCGGCGGGTCCGGCGTCCTGTTCGGTGGTCAGCCGGGCCAGCCCGGTCTCTTCCATATCCCGCCACAGATCGGCGTCGAAGGTCTCCGGTAACCGGCGGTTGCCGAACCGGGCCTGTGCCGCCTTGGTGCCGATATCGTCGACCAGTTGCGTGAGCTCATCCACTAGCGAACCCCCAGTCCCCGGGCGATGACTCCGCGCAGCACCTCGTTGGTGCCGCCGCGCAGGGTGAACATGGGCGAATGTTGCCGGGCCGTGGCCAGCACCGCGCGTAGCCGCTCGGCCGCCGCGTCGTCGCTGACGTAGTCGATCAACTCGGCGCACAGCTCCACCGACTGCTGCTCGAAACGGGTACCCAGATCCTTGACCAGTGCCGCCCGCGTTGCCGCATCCTCACCGGCGGACAGCGCTCGGGCCACCGAGACCGACAATTGGCGCAGCGCCATCGCGCGGCCGAGCAGGTCGCCGACCTCGGCGGCGGTGCGATCGTCGACGGTCTGTTGGCCGAGCGACCGGATGACGTCGATGACGAGCGTCGCGGTGGACAGGATGCGTTCCGGTCCGCTGCGCTCGAAGCCCAGTTCGGCGGTCACCTGGTGCCATCCGTCGCCGATCTCGCCGAGCACGTCGGCATCGGCGACGCGCACCTCGTCGAAGGTGACCTCGTTGAAGTGATGGTGCCCGTCGAGGGTGATGATCGGGCTGATGGTCACACCGGGGGAGTCCAGCGCGACGATGAACTGGCTGAACCCGGCGTGCCGGTGGTCGGGATCCAGCGCGCTGGTGCGGGCCAGCACGATCGCGAAATGTGCGCGGTGCCCGCCGCTGGTCCACACCTTGGTGCCGTTGATGGCCCACCCGCCATCGACCCGGGTCGCCTTGGTGGCGGTCGCGGCCAGATCGGACCCCGCACCGTGTTCACTCATCCCGATCGCCGAGTACAACGTGCCCGCGGCGATTCCGGGTAGCAGGCGACGGCGCTGCTCCTCGGTGCCGTAGGTCAGCAGTGACGGCGCCACTTGCCGGTCGGCGAACCAGTGCGCGGCCACCGGGGCGCCGGCGCCGAGCAGTTCCTCGGTCACCACGTACCGGTGCAGGAAGCCCAGACCGTGCCCGCCGTACTCGGTCGGGATCGTCAACCCGACGAAGCCCGCGTCGGCCAGCCGCTCACTGAACGCGGCATCCCAACTCGTCAGCCAGGAGTCGATCTCGGGTTGCCAGCCGAACGTGTCTCTGTCGGCCACCAGGAACTGCCGGACCGTGGACCTCAACTCGGCCAGGTCCCCGTCGTTGGCGCACAGCGCATCGAATTCACTCACCGATCGCCAAGTCTAGAACCAGCAGGAAATGTCATGGTCGCCGCGGCCGCCCTGGCAATACGCTCCGAGACGTGAATGCCCCTCGGCGTGACCGGTTGCGCGAGCTGCTCGACGCGGTCATCGATGCGCAGAACACCGATGTTGCCGGCATGGCGCGCAGCAGTTTCGCCTCGGAGTTCCATTTCTCCCGCGAGGTCAGCCGGTTCACCGGTGAGCCACCTGCGGCGTTGCGCCGCCGGGTGATGCTCGAACGTGCGGCCTGGCGGTTACAGCGCGGCGCCGGTGTGGCGGCGGTCGCGGTGGCGGAGGGCTGGTCCTCACCGGAAGTGTTCTCCCGGGCCTTCCGGCGTGCGTTCGGGGTGCCGCCCTCGCAGGCCGACGCCGTCGGGTTCCGGTTGCCGGCACCCAACGGGGTGCACTTCCACCCGCCGGAGTCGCTGTGGCTGGACTCGCCCGGCGATTCCGTCGCGCCCGATATCTCGTTGCTGATGATCGCCCACGATATCGCCGATACGAGCGAACTCATCGGTATCGCCGCCGGTCTCGCCGAAGAGCAATGGAGACAGCAGATTTCCCCCGGACAGGTGGTGCTGGACTGGGACGGGCCGGAACCGAGCGTGGGTGCGGTGCTCGATGCGCTGGTGTGGAGCAAGGAGGTCTGGCTGGCCAGCATCGAGGGACGCGATCTGCCTACCCGCGCGGGGCAGCGCAGCGCACGTGCGCTGGCCGCCGATCACGACGATATCGCCGCCCGCTGGACGGCGATGGTGCGCGAGTATGGGGAGCAAGGCAGGTTGGGCGACACCGTCATCGACGCGTTGTGTGATCCGCCCGAGTCGTTCCAGCTGTACGGCATCATCGCCCACGTCCTGACCTACTCCGCGCATCGCCGGGAACTGGTGCGCACCATGCTTTCCCGCCTCGGTGTCCAGGTGCATCGCGGTGACCCACTGGAATGGATGAGAGGTAACTGAGATGGCTTGCGTGTATTTCACGGCGTCCAGCCTCGACGGGTTCGTCGTCGACGAGCGCGACAGCCTCGACTGGCTGGTGACCCGCGATTTCGATGCAAAGGGCCCGTTCGGTTATGACACGTTCGCCGAGGGTGTCGGCGCGCTCGCGATGGGCTCGAGCACCTATGAATGGATCGTCGAGAATCACCCGGGCGACTGGCCGTATCGGCAGCCCAGTTGGGTGCTGACCAGCCGGGAAGGCGTCGTTGCGCCAGGACGCCCGGTGCGTACGTTCGACGGCGATGTGGCGCAGCTGTATTCGGTGCTGACCGAGGCGGCCGCCGACAAGGATGTCTGGGTGATGGGCGGCGGCAGGACCGCCGCGCAGTTCGTGGCGGCGGGGCTGGTCGACGAATTGGTGGTCACCTACGCGCCGTGCAGTCTCGGTACCGGTGCGCACCTGTTACCGGTGCGTTCGGAGTGGGAACTGGCCGAGGTCGACCGCAACGGTGAGTTCGTCTGCGCGCGCTGGCTCAGGCGGCCCGATCCGTCCGCGGTGGCCGGCTGAGCGGGTTGCGGCGGCGCATCGTGGGCCGCGGAACGCCGAGCTTCCCGGTGAATCGACGGCCTGCCACGTTGAGCTCGATCAGCAACATCGGTGCGCCTCCTTTCTGTCTGGTTCAGCTTAGGCAAAGTAACGCCGGCGCACGTCGTGGCTATTTCGCGTATCGGCAGGTGATCGGTGAACAACTGATGAACATCCGGTCACCGTCGAACCTGACCGTTGGGCGGGACTGCGCGCCGCCGCCGGTTTATCCTCACCGGATGGGGCACTACCTTTCCAACGTTCGCGACGTCGAGTTCAACCTCTTCGAGGCGCTCAATCTCGACAAGGTGCTGGCGACCGGCGAGTTCGGCGACCTCGACGGTGCATCCGTGCGGGAGATGCTGGCCGAGGCCGCACGGCTGTGTGAGGGCCCGATGGCCGAGGCATTCGCCGAAACTGACCGTCAGCCACCGACTTTCGATCCCAAGACGCACACCGTGAGTTATCCGGAACCGTTCAAGGCTGCTCTGCAGGCCTGGCAGGACGGTGAGTGGTTCCGGGTTGGGCTCCACGAGGCCGTCGGCGGGATGCCCGCGCCGGCGGCCCTGACCTGGGCCATCGCCGAGTTCGCGCTCGGCGCCCAGCCCGCGGCCTACATCTGCCATTCCGGGCCGGTGCTGTCGGACATCGTCTACAGCCTGGGTAACGAGCAGCAGAAGCACTGGGCGACGCTGATGGCCGAGCGCAACTGGGGCGGCACCATGGTGTTGACCGAACCGGATGCCGGTTCCGATGTCGGCGCCGGCCGCACCAAGGCGACCCAGCAGCCCGATGGCAGTTGGCATCTGGACGGCGTCAAGCGGTTCATCACCAACGGCGACACCGGCGACATCTACGAGAACATCGTGCACGCGGTGCTGGCGCGGCCCGCGGGTGCAGGTCCTGGCACCAAGGGCCTTTCGCTGTTCTTCGTCCCGAAGTTCCTCTTCGATCCGCAGACCGGTGAGATCGGGGAGCGCAACGGGGTGTACGTGACCGGACTGGAACACAAGATGGGTCTCAAGGCCTCGGCGACCTGCGAGCTGACCTTCGGCCAGCACGGCCGTCCGGCCGTCGGATGGTTGGTCGGCGACGAGCACAGCGGAATCGCGCAGATGTTCAAGATCATCGAGTATGCGCGGATGATGGTCGGCACCAAGGCGATCGCGACCCTGTCGACCGGTTATCTGAATGCCCTGGAGTACGCCAAGACTCGTGTGCAGGGTGCCGATCTGACGCAGATGACCGACAAGACCGCACCGCGGGTGACGATCCTGCACCACCCCGACGTACGGCGATCTCTGTTGACGCAGAAGGCCTATGCCGAGGGTCTGCGTGCGCTGTATCTCTACACCGCGGCGCACCACGACCCCGTGGTTGCCGAGATCGTCTCCGGCGCCGATCCCGACATGGCGGCTCGGATCAACGATCTGCTGCTACCGATCGTCAAGGGTTTCGGTTCGGAGACGGCCTACCGCTACCTGACCGATTCGTTGCAGACCTTCGGCGGATCGGGCTATCTGCAGGACTATCCGATCGAGCAGTACATCCGCGACGCCAAGATCGACTCGCTGTACGAGGGCACCACAGCGATCCAGGCGCAGGACTTCTTCTTCCGCAAGATCGCCCGCGATCAGGGTGCGGCGCTGACCCATCTGCTGGGGCAGGTGCAGTCCTTCCTGGATCGCGAGGATGCCCGCCCGGAACTGGCCGAGGGGCGCGCGGCGCTGGCGGCGGCGGTCGGCCACGCGCAGGCCATGGTGGGCGCGCTCATCGGGTATCTTGTTGCCTCCCAACAGGAGCCGCGTGAGCTTTACCGCGTGGGCTTGGGTTCGGTGCCGTTCCTGATGGCCATCGGTGACCTGCTGATCGGCTGGTTGCTGTTGGAGCACGCCGAAATCGCAGCCACCGCACTGGAGTCGGCGTCGGATAAGGACCGGGCGTTCTACCAGGGCAAGATCGGGGCCGCCGAGTTCTTCGCCAGACACGTTCTGCCGCGACTGAGTTCGGATCGCGCCGTCATCGAGTCGGTGCGACTGGACACCATGGAGTTGCCCGAAGAGGCGTTCTAACCTGTTTTACCGAGGGTTATCTGGGCCCGGCTGCCCTGTCTCACCTCGCGAGCAGACACTTCTACCCCCAAAAGCTTGGGGAATTGGGGGTAGAAGCGTCTGCTCGCGAAAGGAAATGGCTACTCCGGGGTGTACCCGAACGGCAGCAGCACGCTCTTGGACTCGCAGTAGCCGGCGATGCCCTCGGGACCACACTCGCGTCCCACACCGGAGTTCTTGTAGCCGCCGAACGGGGCTCCGGCGTCGAAGGCGTACATGTTGATTCCGTAGGTACCGGTGCGGATCTGCTTGGCGATCTCGACGGCCTTGGCGAAATCGGTGGTGTACACCGATCCGGCCAGCCCGTACACCGAGTCGTTGGCGATGCGTACGGCGTCGGCCTCGTCCTCGTAGGGGATCACCACCAGGACCGGTCCGAAGATCTCCTCCTGGGCGATTGTCATCGAGTTGTCGACATCGGCGAACACGGTGGGCTGGACGAACCAGCCGGTGTCCAGGCCCTCGGGTCGGCCGCCACCGGTGACCAGCCGGGCGCCCTCGTCGAGACCCTTCTTGATGTACCCCTCGACGCGCTCACGCTGCTTCTCCGAGATCAGCGGGCCCACCATGGAGGCCGGGTCGTCCGGCTGGCCGGCCTGCATGCCTGCCGCCGCGGCGGCGACCTTCTCGACGACCTCGTCATAACGCGAGCGCGGGGCCAGGATGCGGGTCTGGCCCACACACGCCTGCCCGGAGTTCATCAGCCCGGAGAAGATCAGCATGGGCAGCGTCGAGTCCAGGTCGGCGTCTTCGAGGATGATCGCCGCGGACTTGCCGCCCAGTTCCAGCGTGCACGGCTTGAGCTTCTCGGCGGCGATCTTGCCGATCTCCTTGCCGACGGCGCTGGAGCCGGTGAAGGTGTACTTGTCCAGTGCCGGATTGTCGGTCAGCGCGCGGCCGGTCTCGACACCACCGGGCACCACCGAGAGCACACCCTCGGGCAGCCCGGCCTCGGCGAACACCTCGGCCATCAGGTTCGTGGTCAGCGGCGTCTCGGCGGCGGGCTTGAGCACGATGGTGCAGCCGGCCAGCAGTGCCGGGCCCAGCTTGTTGGCGGCCAGGAAGAACGGCACGTTCCAGGCGACGACCGCGCCGACGACCCCGACGGGCTCCTTGAGCACCAGCGTCTGGCCGTACAACCCGTCGCGGATCTCCTGCCAGGAGAACTTGTCGGCGCCGGAGGCGTAGAACTGCAGCGTCGACATCGCCGCGCCGAACTGCATCATGTCCACGATGGTCGGCGGCTGACCGGTCTCCAGCTTGAGCAGGTGCTTGAACTCCTCGGCGCGCGCCTCGATCAGTTCCACCGCCTTGGCCAGGACGGCCTCGCGCTCCTTGGGCGACATCCGGGGCCACGGGCCCTCGTCGAACGCCTTGCGCGCGGCCTCGCAGGCGGCATCGACATCCGCCTTGGCGGCCATCGGAACCTGGCCCACCTTCTGTTCGGTGGCGGGCGAGTAGACCTCGATGACCTCGGCGGTCGACGGTTCGACCCACTGGCCTCCGATGAACAGCTTGTCCCACGTTGTCTTGAACGCCGTCTGTGTCATACGCGTCACATTACCCAGAAAACACCGAAACGAGAACCTGTTGCAGTCAGGGCTGTAGCACCAGCACCAGATTGCTCACCGTGAACTCCCGAAACCCTGGTACCTCGGTCATCCACCACGCCCATCGTGGGTGGTAGCGGGGAAATGCGGCCACCAGCGCGCCGGTTGAGCGGCCCCAGCGCAACCCGTCTGCCGCCGAGACCGCGAACAACGACGATCCGTAGTCGTTTTTCGGCCGATGTCCGTGCCTGCGGGCATATCGGTCGGCGGCCCGCGCTCCGCCCAGATAGTGCGTCAGGCCCATCTCGTGCCCGCCGAACGGCCCGAGCCACACCGTGTAGGACAGCACCACCAACCCACCGGGCCTGGTGACGCGCAGCATCTCGTTGCCGAGCCGCCACGGTTGCGCGACGTGTTCGGCGACATTGGAGGACAGGCAGATGTCGACGCTGGCGTCGGCGAAGGGCAGCGCGGTTCCCGAGGCCCGCACGAAGGTCCCCGCGCCGCCCGGTGTCCCGGCGGGACCGGCATGCATCTCGCCGGGGTCTGGTTCGACGCCGATATAGGCCATCCCGGCCGCGGTGAACGCCGATGCGAAGTAACCAGGGCCCCCACCGACGTCGATGACGGTGCGGCCGGCGGCGGTGGAGGCGGTCAGGCCCGTCCACAGATCGGTGACCATGTCCACCGTGTCATCGGCCAGCGCCCCGTAGAAGCGTGCCGGGTCGGACTGTTCGAACCGAAACGAGCTCAGCAGCCCGACGGAGCGCCGCAGAGTGGCCCGACGGGCGAAAAGGGAGGTGGGCGGCACCTCGTCACCCTAGGTGTTCGGCTCTCGCAGGGGCCTGGCCACCGGCTTTCCCGCAGGTTCGACCGCAGGCGTGCGCAGGCTAGGCTGGCCGGGTTATGACTTCAGGCTCGGTACACGCCCCCGTGCAGCGCGTCCTGCTGCTGTGCTGGCGCGATACCGGCCACCCGCAGGGCGGCGGTAGCGAGGCCTATCTGCAGCGCATCGGCAGCCAGCTGGCCGCCGCCGGTATCGAGGTCACCCTGCGCACCGCGCGCTACCCCGGGTCGGCGCGCCGCGACGTGATCGACGGCGTCACCGTCAGCCGCGGCGGAGGCCCCTATTCGGTCTACATATGGGCCGGGCTGTCGATGGTCGCGGCACGGATCGGCCTCGGCCCGTTGCGCCGGACCCGTCCCGATGTGGTCGTCGACACCCAGAACGGTATTCCGTTCCTGGCCAGGCTGGCCTATGGGAAACGCTCGGTGCTTTTGGTGCATCATTGCCACCGCGAGCAGTGGCCAGTGGCCGGCGAACGGACCGGTCGATTCGGGTGGTTCGTCGAATCCCGGTTGTCGCCGCGGCTGCACCGACGCAATCAGTACGTGACGGTGTCGTTGCCCTCGGCGCGCGAACTCACCGAGCTCGGTGTCACACCGGATCGGATCGCGGTGGTGCGCAACGGGCTCGACGAGGCGCCCGCGGCCACCCTCAGCGCGCCACGATCGGTGACACCGCGGGTCGCGGTGCTGTCACGGCTGGTGCCGCACAAGCAGATAGAGGATGCGCTCGACGCCGTCGCCGCGCTCCGCGCCGATATCCCGGATCTGCACCTGGACATCGTCGGCGGTGGGTGGTGGAAGCAACGGTTGGTCGAACACGCCGCCGCGCTCGGCATCACCGACCACGTCACCTTCCACGGGCATATCGATGACGCCGCCAAACATGCTGTGGTGCAGCAGTGTTGGGTGCACCTGATGCCCTCGCGCAAAGAGGGCTGGGGGCTGGCGGTCATCGAGGCCGCTCAGCACGGGGTGCCGACCATCGGCTACCGCGCCTCGGGTGGGCTCACCGACTCGATTGTCGACGGGGTGACCGGTTTGTTGGTCGACGGGCCCGACGAATTGGCCGACGGCCTGCGCAGGCTGCTGTCCGACCGGGTGCTGCGCGAGGAACTCGGGGCCAAGGCGCGCATCCGCAGCGCGGAGTTCTCCTGGGCGCTCAGCGCCGATTCCATGCGCACGGTGCTCCAGGAGGTTGCCGGCGGCCGCCGCGTCAGCGGCGTCGTCTGAGCGCTGCGGTCACCCCGGCACCGAACAACGACGCCAACCACACCAGGTGCGCGCCGATCAGCAGACCGCGCCCGTCGGCGGGTGATGTCGAGCCGCCCACGTCGTAGAGGGCCAGATCCGCATCGCGGTAGACCACCGGCAGATCCAGCGGGGCGCCGCTCCCTTCGACGACCACCCACCCGACGCCGGCGTCGGCGAGCTCACGCTGTGGTGCCCCGTCGAGCACCAATTGGGTGACTGCGCGTCCGTGCGCCCCCTCCCCGGGGATGATCCGACCGCCGATCAGCAGATCACCACTGACCAGGACGTCGGCGGACACCCAGCGCGGCAGGGGATCCAACACCGGCGCGGAGCCCGCCCAGTCGAACTGCCGCATGCTGTCCAGGGGTAGCACCGCCACCGGCCGGGGGTCGGCATTGATCAGTGCGGCCACCGCGGGCCACGCCTGCGGATAGTGCACCGCGCGCAGCTGACCGCCGACGCCCCAGGCGAGGTCCGGCAGCACCGCGATCAGGGCCACCCCGGACACCACGGCAACCGAACGGCCGAGCCGCGCGACACCCGCGGCCGCCAGCGCGTAGCCGGGTAACGCCAATGCCACCCACTTCTGGCCGTCGCGCAGCACGCCGAGGCCGGGCAGCTGACCGGACGCCCAGGCGAGCACCGCCTGTCCGGGGCCGGTGGCCAACGCCGCAGGCACCAGCACGGCCACCGCCGCCAGCACCAGCAGTGGGCGCGCGAGCGGCGAGGCGACCGCCGCCGGTGCGCCGACCGCGACCACCGCCACCAGGACCAATGTTGCGGTGACCGCGAAAATCGTTGTCCGGGAATCGGGTACCGCCTGGGCGTTCCAGATCCCGGCCAGCCCGGCCAGGCTGCCGAGGGTGCCGAGCCCCGGCTCGGCGCGGGCGGCGAACGCGTCAACCCCCGCCCCCGCCGTCGAGCTCAACGACGCCGAGACCACCGTGGCCACCAGCCACGGCAGGGCAGTCACCACGGTCGCGGCCAGCGCCGCGGCGGCCGTGCCCCAGCGGCGGGCACACGCCAGGGCCGTCACCGCGGCCAGCAGCACCCCGGTGGGGGTCAGTCCGGCGAGCGCGATCCAGAACACCAGTGCCCAGCGTCGTTGTGCCAGCGCGGCGGCGGCCACCCAGGGCAGGCAGCCATATCCGACCAGCAGGCTCCAGTGGCCCTGCAGGAGACGCTCGGCGACATACGGGTTCCAGATCGCCAGGGTGGCCGCCACCAGCCTGCCGCCGAACGCGATATCGGGCAGAAGCTGGGCAACCAGGCGCGCCGATCCCCAGCCGGCCAGCGTCAACCCGAGGACAAGCAGCGCCTTGACGACGATTCCGCCGTCGAGGACATGCGATGCCAACGCGATCGCGAAATCCTGCGGCAGGGCCCGCGGCGCGGCATCGGTGAGGCCGAGGGCGGCGTCGGTCAGATATGACCGCGGTGTCGAGACGGCATCACGCAGCAGCAGGTACCCGGGACCCAACAGCGGGCCGGTGACAACCAGACTCAGCGCCAGCGAGTAGACCGGCGGAACCCACCGGTGGTGACGGGCCGAGCGGGGTGCGGTGTCCGAAATGTCCGCGGCGTCCGCGTCAGACCGGTCGGTCCGGCGGCAGGTCGGTAGGCCGCCGGGTCGGGATCTTCTCGGTCTGCGCTTCGGCCGCGGGCATGGGCCCGGACTCGTCATCGCGGCGGCCGAAGAACCCGCGGTCCGAGCCGTCCAGGCCCGGGTCGATCAGGGCCGACTCGGCGCGCAGCGCGAACGATCCCAACAACGCCCCGCCCACCAAGGTCACCAGGCCGAGCGCGGTGAAGGTGATCGGCAGGATCCTGGTCCACAGCGCCAGGTGATCGGCCTCGTCGCGGGCGGCCGCAACCTGTGACTCGACGGTCTTCTCGGTGGAGGTCACGTCGAACTCGGCGAAGGTCACCTCGGGCCGCAGCGCATCGCGCGAGTAGTAGTGGAAGCCGTGATCTTCGGCGCGGACGATCGTGCCGGTGATCGGGTCGACCCAGAAGGTCCGCTTGGCCGCGTAATAGCGGTTCATCGTGATCGGGTCTTCGGGATTCTCGGCCTCGACGCCCCACAGGGACGCCCGCGCGGTCACCTCGGAGTCCTCGTCGTTGTCGTAGAGCGAGGAGTACTTGAGCGGGTCGGCGAGCTTGCCGTCGGCGTCATAGCCGATGTTCTGGGTGAACCGGTAGGTGGTAAGCCCGTTGACATCTTCTTCGCCGTCGTAGTTGGCGTCGAAAGCCTTCTGCGCGATCGGATCGAAGTAGGGGTAGGTCTTCTTTTCGGTGCCGAACGGGAAGCGATAGGACAACCCCTCGTGCGGCAGCGCGATGTTGGTGGGCGGCGCATCGTCCTCGATGGTGCGCGGCTTCTGCACCGCACCGCCCGGGTTGGTGTCACTGGACACCGCTTCAGCGGTGATGCGATCCAGCGTCACGGTGTCGACCATCGCCAGCAGCAAACCCTTGTCCTGCTGCTGATCGGTGCGGCGCAGCGAGCTGCCGACCTGCAGGGTCACGACATCGGCGTTGGCCGGCGCCTCGACCGACAGCTGCTGCTGCAGCGCGACCGGCACGTCCTGGTTGATCACGAAACGTTCCGGCGAGGACAGCGACGCCGGATCCAGCGCCGTGGCCGTGCCCTCGCTGACGAGGTCGGCGTCCAGATTCAGCGGAATCTTGGCGATCTTGCCGTGGGTGTAGGTGGATAGCAGCAATGCCGCTATGAGCAGGGCAGCGCCCAGCCCAAGAAGTCCACATGCGGCAAAGCGCAGGGCCACTGCTCGGTTCAACCCAAGCTCCCTTCGGTCACGGACGACCCTAACAGCACAGGGTAAGCGCGATGTTCATGACGACGTTCACTGATGCCGATCACCGATACCGACTACCGACTAGTTGTGAGGTCGGCACCCGATCGCGGCACACTGACATCATGACTGTCCAGCGAGCCTCGGCGATCGACGGTGATCGCGCACCGGCCGGCCGACCGTCGACCTCCGGTGGCACCCGCAGCTTCCTGCCCGCCGTCGAGGGCATGCGAGCCTGCGCGGCAATCGGCGTCGTCATCACCCATGTCGCGTTCCAGACCGGGCACACCGGCGGGGTGTCGGGCCGACTGCTCGGCCGCTTCGATCTGGCCGTCGCCGTGTTTTTCGCGCTGTCCGGTTTCCTGCTGTGGCGCGGGCACGCCGCCGCGGCCCGGGGGCTGCGCCACCGTCCCCCGACGGGGCACTATCTGCGCTCCCGGCTGGTGCGCATCATGCCGGGCTATCTGGTGGCTGTCATCGTCATCCTCGCCCTGATGCCGGACACAAACGCCAACCTGACGGTCTGGCTGGCGAACCTGACGCTCACCCAGATCTACGTTCCGTTGACACTCACGTCGGGGTTGACCCAGATGTGGAGCCTGGCGGTGGAGGTGAGCTTCTACCTGGCCCTGCCGTTCCTGGCGATGCTGGCCCGACGGCTCCCGGTGTCGGCGCGCATCCCGGCGGTGCTCGGCGTCGCCGCCGTGAGCCTCGCGTGGGGGCTGATCCCGTTCGATCCGCCGTACGGTGTCAACCCCCTGAACTGGCCGCCGGCGTTCTTCTCCTGGTTCGCGGCGGGCATCGTGCTGGCCGAACTCTCGGTGAGCCCGGTGGGGCGGCTGCATCGATTGGCCCGCAGGCCGTGGGTGATGGCGGGTATCGCCGCGGTGGCATTCGTCGTGGCCGCCTCCCCGCTGGCCGGGCCCGAGGGCCTCACGCCGGGCACCGTGGGTCAGTTCGTCGTCAAGATCAGCATGGGCGCGATCGTGGCCGGCGCGCTGCTGGCCCCGTTGGTGCTCGATGCGCCCGACACCGAGCACCGGATTCTGGGCAGCGCGGTGATGGTGACGATGGGCCGGTGGTCCTACGGTTTGTTCGTCTGGCATCTGGCCGCGTTGGCGATGGTCTTCCCGATCATGGGTTATTTCCCGTTCAACGGGCACATGCCGGTGGTGCTGGTGCTGACGTTGATCTTCGGATTCGCCATCGCAGCGGTCAGCTATGCGCTGGTGGAATCACCGTGCCGGGAGGCGCTGCGGCGGTGGGAGAACCGCCACCATCGGGCTGCCCCCTTGGATAGCGCGGTATCCGACACAGGCGGTCAGTAGCCGCCGCCGTGGTCGAAGATCCGGCGGGGATTGTCCACCAGCATGGTGTGCAGCTGATCGTCGGTGACACCGCGCTGCTTGAGCGCGGGGATCACGTCATTGTGGATGTGCAGGTAGTGCCAGTTCGGCAGCAGCGCGGAGACGGTGTCCTCGGGCAGTGCGTCGAAATAGCACGACGCATCATGGGACAGCACCATCTTCTCGGCGTGCCCGCGTTCGCACATCTGCGCCACGGTGTCGACGCGCTGCTCGAACGGCAGGATCGAGTCCACCCCGAACCGGTCCATCCCCAGGTAGGAGCCGTCGGCGATGAGCTCCTCCAGATACGCCAGATCGGTGGTGTCCCCGGAGTGCCCGATGATCACCCGGCTCAGGTCCACCCCCTCCTCGGCGAAGATGCGCTGCTGTTCCAGGCCGCGCCGGGTACCGGCGTGAGTGTGCGTCGAGATCGGGACACCGGTCTCGCGGTGGGCCGCGGCAACGGCCCGCAACACCCGTTCCACGCCGGGAGTCACGCCCGGCTCATCGGTCGCGCATTTGAGGATTGCCGCCTTCACGCCGGTATCGGCGATCCCGGTGGTGATATCGCCGACGAACATCTCGGTCATGATCTCGGGTCCGTCGAGCATGGTGCCGGGTCCCTGGAAGTGGAAACGGAACGGTACGTCGTTGTAGGTGTACAGGCCGGTCGCGACGACGATGTTGATCTCGGTGGCGGCCGCGATGCGGGCGATCCTGGGGATATAGCGTCCCAGCCCGATGACGGTGAGGTCGACGACGGTGTCCACACCGCGCGCCTTGAGTTCGTTGAGTCGCGCGATCGCATCCTGCTCGCGCCGCGCTTCATCGCCCCAGGCCTGCGGGTAGTTCTCGGTGATCTCGGTGGTCATGATGAACACGTGCTCGTGCATGAGCGTCACGCCGAGCCGGGAGGTTTCGATGGGCCCGCGTGCGGTATTCAGCTTGGACACCTCGCCGATGCTAGGAGGCCGGCGCGATGCCCGGGCCCGATCACGCGTATCGACATCTACCCGGTACCAGGGGTACCGTTTCGCAGATGGAGCTGTTGGACACCGATACCCCGGACAGCGGTCAGATTGCTCTACACGCACGTGCCGTGCAGTTCGATCTCAGCGATGTGCCCGCGCAGTGCGTCTATGGCGATCCTTACGCCAGTCACCTCTACAACGGGCTGAGCCTGCTGTTGCCCGCCGGCGAGGAATGGTTCATCGAGTTGCTCAAGGAAGCGCTGCCGCAGATCCACGACGAGAAGCTGCGCGAGGATGTCATCGGCTTCATGGGGCAGGAGGCGATGCACGCCACCGCCCACTCGGGCATCTACGAATATCTGGAGCGCCACGGTATCGACCCGACTCCGGTGATCGATCGTGCCAACTGGGTGTTCGGCAGCCTGCTGGGGCCGCGCGCGGCCAAGGGCGCCAAGGCGCACAACTACATGGTCGAGCGGCTGGCCGTGATGGCCGCCCTCGAGCACATCTTCTCCTTCCTCGGCGACTGGGTGCTCAACGCCAAGCGACTCAATGCCGAGACCGCCGACCCGACGATCGTCGACCTGTTGCGCTGGCATGGTGCCGAGGAAGTGGAGCACCGCATGGTGTCCCATGACGTGCTGCGCTACTTCGACCACAACTACGCCCGCCGGGCGTGGGCGCAGGTGGTCGCCGGGCCGATGCTGCTGTACTTGTTGTGGCAGGCCACCCGCTACCTGATGCGGGTCGACCCGAACCTGAAGATGTCGGTGCGCAAGCGCAGGGCGATCTGGCGCGGATTGATCCGATCCGGCCGCCGCGGGGTCGCACCGTCGGTCATGCACACCACCTGGCGTGGGCTGCAATACTTCTCGCCGCGCTATCACCCCGGTGATGTCGGTGACACCGCGCAGGCGGTGGCCTACCTGGCTTCCTCGCCCGCCGCGCGCGCCGCAGTCAAGTGAAGCGCACCGCTCCGCCGTTGGGTTCGCCGATCGATGACAGGGCGACCAATCTCGTGGTCACCCTGCTCGACCGTTTCTGGCTGAACCGAGTCGTCAAGGCTGACTATGCCGATGAGCGGGCAGATCGGACCCCACACGATCCGATGACGCTGCAACTGCGCGGGCGGGAGATCGTCGCCCATGACAAAGACGTTGTGGCGCTGACCTTTACCGCACCGGATGGTGGCGATCTGCCGGGCTGGCAGCCCGGCAGTCATCTGGACCTCCATCTGCCGTCGGGACGCCGCAGGCAGTACTCGCTGTGCGGGGACCCGCAGGATCGGGACCGTTACCGTATCGCCGTGCGCAAGATCCCCAGCGGTGGTGGCGGATCACTGGAGATGCACGATCTGCGCATCGGCGACACGGTCACGGTCCGCGGGCCACGTAACGGCTTTCCGTTCATCCCCTACGAGCGGGCGCTCTATATCGCGGGCGGGATCGGCATCACACCGATTCTGCCGATGGTGCGTGCGGCGCAACGCCTGGGCACCGACTGGCATTTCGTGTACTGCGGTCGTAGTGCCGACACCATCCCGTTCCTCGACGAAATATGGCAGTGGGATCCGCAGCGGGTGACCGTCCGCTTGGACGAGGAACACGGGATACCTACGCCGGCGGACCTGCTCGGGCGCGCCGCGCCCGGCGGGGCGGTCTACGTGTGCGGCCCGCCGCCCATGATCGAGACGGTGCGCGGCAATTTCGATCGATCCCCGGCCTCGGCACTGCATTTCGAACGTTTCAGCGCGCCGCCCGTCACCGATGGCACTGCGTTCGAGATAGAGATTGCCAGTACCGGTGCGGTCGCCACCGTTGCCGCCGACGAGTCGCTGCTCGACGCGCTGGTCCGGGTACGGCCCGATGTCGCGTACTCCTGCAGGCAAGGATTCTGTGGGACCTGCCGGGTGGGCGTGCTGTCCGGGACGCCGGAACACCGCGATGCGCGGCTCACCGCCGCCGAGCGGGCGAATTCGATGTTGGCCTGCGTATCTCGTTCGGCGAACGGGCGACTGGTCCTCGATCTCTGAGAAGGTCTGCTCACATGGCGCTGGTGAAGGTCTTGACCACCGTCTCCAGCTCGGCCCGCAGCTCCTCGTCGGTGAGCTCGGCGATCCTGGGATCGGTTGTGCAGCAGTAGATGCCGGCCGTCAGTAGTGTCATCGCGACCAGCTGGGTGCGGTTGGTGGAGGCGCCCGTCAGTAGCTTGGTGAAGCCATCGACACACTGCCTCATCGATTCATGGGTGACCATCAGCTCGCGCATCGCGGGATCGCCGTAGAGGACATTGGCCACCTGACGGTGTCGGATGGCCAGGTCGATCAGACCGCTCAACGCGACATCGCGACGCGCCTCGTCGGTGGGTAGGGCGTCGGCGATGCGCCGTACGTGCTCGATATCGTCGAGGATCGGCTGGGCAACTGCCAGCACGATGTCGTCCTTGGATTGGAACTGATAGTACACCGAGGCCTTGGTGACCCCCAGTCGCGAGGCGATCATCTGGATCGACGTGCCGCGAACACCGTGCTGGACGAACAGCTCCAGCGCAGCGTCGACCACGCGTTCTCGCGCGAAGCCTCGGGCGGCGACGGGCTTTGCCATGGGTCGGCACCTCCTCGCCTGAAGGTTACCGGCCCCCCATGGTGCGACGGCGATCACAGCAAAACCCCAGCATCGTGTGGGTCACACACAGACTTGCACTGGTTGATTGAACTCATACGAATGGTTAAGTTCAGTCAGTCAATCGTGTGGCTAAGATCTGCCAAGTCGAAGGGTTGGGGCACGAAGGTGCTGGCGCGCAACTGGTTGCCGATGGTGATCATCGCGGTCCTCTGTGTCGGTGCAGTGGCCGTGTGGCAGATCAGGGGGATCTTCGGTGCCGACCCGGTGATCGTGGTCCCGCAGAACTTCGCCGGCGATGCCGAACGCTTCAACAAGAAGGTCGTGCGGATGGAGGTCTTCGGTAATCCCGGTGCGGTGGTGGACATCAGCTACCTCGACCTCGATGCGGTACCGCAACAGGCCAAGGGCGTTCCTTTGCCTTGGACGCTGATCCTGTCCACGACCGATCCGTCGACAGCGACCACCCTGGTTGCCCAGGGCGATGCGAACTCGCTGGGCTGCCGCGTTTTCGTCGACGACGAGTTGATGGCCGAGCGGGTCGTCGACGGGTACAACGCCCAGACCTACTGCATCGTGAAGTCCGCATGAGCGGCAAGCATGCGGATGCCGTGACCGAAGAGATTCCGGTTGCCGTGCCCGTCTACCGCACCGAACATTTCGGCCGGATCGCCCACATCCTGCGCAAGCTGTCGGTGCCGATCATGATCGCCTGGCTGGGACTGGCGGTCTTCCTCAATGTCTCCACCCCCCAGCTGGAAAAGGTTGGCGAGCTGCGGTCGGTCTCGATGAGCCCGCAGGGGGCGCCGGCCGCCATCGCCACCCAGCGAGTGGGCGAGGTCTTCGAGGAGTACACGTCAGACAGCTCGGTGATGGTGGTGCTGGAGGGGCAGGACAAGCTGGAAGCCCCGGCACGGAACTACTACGCCGAGTTGGTGAAGCGGTTGCGGGCCGATACCGAGCATGTCGAGCACATCCAGGACCTGTGGAGTGATCCGCTGACCGCGACCGGGGCGCAGAGCGGTGACGGCAAGGCCGCCTATGTGCAGGTCTATCTGTCCGGAAACCAGGGCGAGGCCAAATCGAACGAGTCGGTGGCCGCGGTGCGACAGATCATCGCCGACACCCCGGCTCCGGATGGCGTCAAGGCCTATGTCACCGGCGGCGCTGCGCTGGCATCCGATCAGCAGGAGGCCGGACACAACAGCATGCGGACCATCGAGACGCTGACGATGGCCGTCATCTTCACCTTTCTGATCATCTACTTCCGGTCGATCATCACCACGACGCTGATCATGACCATGCTGCTGCTCGGTCTGGCCACCGTGCGCGGTGTCATCGCCTTCCTCGGCTATCACCACATCATCGGTCTCTCCACCTTCGCGACCTCCCTGGTGGTCACTCTCGCGATCGCCATTGCGGTGGACTACGCCATCTTCCTGATCGGCCGGTATCAGGAGGAACGCGGTAAAGGTGCCGATCGAGAAGTCGCCTACTACAAGATGTTCGGTGGCACCGCCCATGTGGTGGTCGGATCCGGGCTGACGATCGCGGGTGCGACATTCTGCCTGAGTTTCACGCGGCTGCCGTACTTCCAGACCCTGGGTATCCCGCTGGCCATCGGCATGCTGGTGCTGATCGGCTATGCCATGACGTTCGGCCCGGCCTTGGTGACCATCGGTAGTAGATTTGGTTGGTTGGATCCTAAACATGTTGTGCGGGTTTCCCGTTGGCGCAAGGTCGGCACGGCGGTGGTGCGCTGGCCCGGACCGATCCTGGTGGCCAGTCTCGCGGTGTCCTTGATCGGCTTGGTCGCCATCCCCAGCTATCAGACCAGCTACAACGACCGCCTCTACATGCCGGCGGACCTTCCCTCCAATCAGGGCTACGCCGCCGCCGAACGGCATTTCTCCCCGGCTCGACTCAACCCCGAGATGTTGATGATCGAGACCGACAAGGACCTGCGCAATCCCGCGGACTTTTTGGTCATCGACAAGGTGGCCAAGAACATCTTCCGAGTGCCGGGTATCGGTCGGGTGCAAACGATCACCCGCCCTGACGGGCTACCCATCGAGCACAGCACGATTCCCTATGCCATGTCGCAGCAGAGCGCGCTGAACAAGCTCAACGAGCAGTTCCAGGGCGACCGCACGGCCGACATGCTCAAGCAGGCCGACGATATGCAGAAGAACATCGACAACTTGGAGAAGATGCAGTCGATCACCGTCGAGATGGCGAGTACGACCAACGACATGGTCGTCAAGATGAAGGATATGGCGATCTCGATCGGCGAAGTACGCGACAAGATGGCCGAATTCGACGATTTCTTCCGGCCGATGCGTAACTACTTCTACTGGGAGCCGCACTGCTACAACATCCCGATCTGCTCGGCCATGCGCTCCATCTTCGATGCGCTCGACGGCATCGACACCATGACCGACGGCATCCAGGGAATGATCCCAGACATGGAGCGCTTGAATGCGCTCATGCCGCAGATGACGGCGCTCATGCCGGCGATGATCGACACGATGAAGTCGGTCAAGCAGATGATGCTGACCACATATCAGACGCAGAACGGCATGCAGCAGCAGATGATCGAGATGCAGAAGGACTCCAGGGCAATGGGGGAGGCCTTCGACACCGCCAAGAACGACGACTCGTTCTACCTACCGCCAGAGGCCTTCGAGAACGCAGACTTCAAGCGCGGCATCGAACAATTCATTTCGCCGAACGGCAATGCCGTGCGGTTCATCATCGCCCATGAGGGTGACCCGATGTCCGCCGACGGCATCGAGAAGATCGATGCGATCAAGGAAGCCGCCAAGGAAGCGCTGAAGGGCACGCCGCTGGAGGGCGCACGCATCTACCTCGGGGGTACGGCGTCGACCTTCAAGGACATGGCCGACGGCACGAGATACGACCTGATGATCGCCGGCATCGCCGCGCTGGGGTTGATCTTCCTGATCATGCTGATCATCACCAGGGCGATCGTGGCCGCCGCGGTCATCGTGTTCGCGGTCGGTATGTCGCTGTGCGCCTCATTCGGTATATCGGTGCTGATATGGCAACACCTGATCGGGCTTGAGCTGCACTGGATGGTGCTACCGATGGCCATGATCATCTTGTTGGCCGTTGGCGCCGACTACAACCTGCTGGTCATCTCGCGGCTCAAAGAGGAGGTCGGGGCCGGGGTCAAGACCGGGATCATCCGCACCCTGGGCGGCAGCGGATCGACGGTCACCGCGGCTGCGGCGCTGTTCGCCCTCACCATGATGGCGATGGCAGTCAGTGACCTGAGGGTGATCGGTCAGGTGGGCACCACCATCGGGCTCGGTCTGTTCTTCGACACCGTGGTGGTCCGGTCGTTCATGACGCCGTCGATCGCCAACCTGCTCGGCCGATGGTTCTGGTGGCCGCAACGCATCCGGGTGCGACCGGTGCCGGCTCCGTGGCCCAATCCGCCACGGCTGCAAACCGATCCAGCGACAGGGGTGACGTCGTGAAATGGCCGTCGTTGATCGGCGGTGTCCTCGCGGCAGCGGTGGCACTCGCCCCGCCGGCGTCGGCGGATCGCGATATCGATTTCGCGCGAGAGCTACACACCTATGGCATCTACGGTCAGCGCGACCACAACGCCTGGCTGGCCAAGATCGCCTGTGAACGATTGGACCGAGGAGTCGATGAAAATGCTCATGACGCAGCTGCATTCGTCCACACCAATCTCGACAGCGGCACCTCTACGGAGCAGGCGTGGCAGTTCCTCGCAGCGGGCATACGAACGTACTGTCCGCAGCAGATCGGCCGGCTCGATGCCGCCTCGCGACCCTGAGCGCTCATGGCCGGTGCGAGCGTTGCGTGCAATCGGGATGGTCCTGGCCATCATCGTGCTGCTCACGGCCTTCGCCGTCGCGGTCGCGGCAGTCACCCGCGCCGACGCCACCGAGGACTACCCGATACCGCGACGGATGTTGCACACGACGTGCACCGCTGAGCAGATCCTGGCCGCCGCAAGGGATGTCGAACCGGTCTACTACGAGCGATACATGACCGACTACAACAACAAATCGCCTGAGGTGCAGCGGGCGGTGCGTGACCGCATCCATTGGTTCTACTCCATGGACTACTCGGGGCGGCGCGCCTACTCGGAGAACACCGCTACCAACGCGTTCTACGAACAGCTGTCCTGGAACTGGCCCAACTGGGCGAAGATCTTCTTCAACAACAAGGGTGTAGCGGCGCACACCACCGACATCTGCGCGAACTACGCACCCGAGGACACCTCGGTATGGGTGTGGTGATCATCCCGGCCCAGATCGGCTTGAACCTGGTGGTTCAGCAAGGCGGTGGGGCCACCGGAGACGGCCCCGCCAACCTTTTCCGAAGCCTGGCGCCCGAAAATGGAACATCGCGGCCATGACCTCGCAGTTCTCGCAACGATTCCCCACTGTGCGGCCTCAACTGGGCGCGAATCAACGGGCCCGGCTCATTGCCTGGATATCGACCGTCACGATAGGAGCGGGCTACGCGACCTTCGAACGATTCACCCGTGGCTTGTTCGATACCGGCAGCGGAGATCTCGGTGACAGCCGAGGTGACCAGATTCCCGGTGAGGTGTATGCGCGACATACGTACTCCAGGGTCCGGGACGAAATCAACGTCGCCCTGCGTCGCTGCGGCTATGGCGACCTCACTGCGGTTGTCGAGGACTGCGCGCGCAGGCACCTCGATGATGCCGTCGCTCCCGCTGTCTGGGGCTTCGCGTTCGAAAGAAGCTCACGTGCCGAGGTTGGCGCAGATATCTGCGACGGCCTGGATCGCGAAGGGCTCGCCCTCGCTGCGCGATTGAGCGCCCTGTTCGACGCTCAGCACTAGAAGGACCCCTGGCAGAGGACACGACGTCGGCCACGTCCGGGTGCGGACCGAGCCGACCATCCTCGGTGGTGCGCTCATTCTCGCAGGGGCCTCCGGTTGAACGTCACCGTGGATGCGGCCAACGCTGCCACCGAGATGAGCGCCAGTAGCTGTATACCGGCGGAGTGGCCGATGTACCCGTCCACCGAGCGCCACGGATTGCGCGACAGCACCGCCCCCGCCGCGATCAGCCCACCGGCGGTGAATCCGACGGTCACCTTCTCGGCCAATCCGGCCCGCCGGGCGAGAAGGTACCGAAGCCCGATGGCGGCGCCGACCACGACCGCGCCGGCGAGACCACTGATCAGCGTGCCCGCCGCGACCGCGGCGGCCAGCAGGATCGCCGGTCGGGGATGCCAGGTCGAAACGGGCTGGGCGCCAACCGATCGCCGGCTCGGCAACATGGCCAGCAGCGCCAATATCGGTAGCAGGGCCAACCCGCCGAACAGCCCGATCCGGTAGGTGAGGTTCGACGGGAAGGTCAAGTTCACCGTGCCCTGCGCACCCGCAGGGACGATCCAGCCCTGCTGCCATCCGTTGACGGTGATCGCACGCAGCGACGTTCCGTCCTCGGTGTGGGCGACCCAGCCGGGATTGCGGCTCTCGGGGATCACGATGACCCGGTCGCGGTCCGCGGGTTGCACGCGCACCTGCCGATGATCTGCGGTCCAGATGCCCACGTCGGCCGGAACCACCTGCGCGGGACGTACTTCGGCGGCACGGGGGGTGCTCAGCACGATGCCGTCCACCACGAACGTCTCGCCGGCGCTGATCACGACTTCCTGCTGCCCCTTGGGCAATGCGATGCCGCCGATTCGGCACGGCGTGGCGGCTATGGGTTCGTTGTCCAACAGCGCGCCGACGGTGGTGCGCACCGAGGTCTGCACGAACTGCCCTGCCGCACCTATGATCGGTCCGCGCCCACACGGAACCTCGACGGTTCGGTCACGATCGACCGGACCGGCCGCGGCGATCGGTGCGCCCGCCGCGTCGCGTACCTGCACCTCGGCCAGGCCTGGCGGCTTGAGCTGATCGAACCCCAGCGCGGTGCGGTCGATGACATCGCGCCAGCCCAGGATCGACAGCGTCACGGTGTCGGTCACCGTGGGTGTGAGGTCGATGGTCTGGGGTCCGTCGCCGGTCAGCCGGCGCAGCTGGGGCCCGGCACCGAGGTCGACCGCGACCAGGGTGGGGTGGGCAGGCACATCGGTCGGACTCGGGGTGAGCGTCAACGCCGCCACCTCGGTGCGGCGGGGCAGCGATAGGGTCAGGGTCGCCGGTTTACGTTGTGCCACACCGTTCTGCGGCGCGGTCCAGGACGTGCGCGGATCACCGTCGGTGGCGGCGTAGGCGGATCCCAGAACGTCGATCAGATCGGATTCGCCGGATGCCCGGACCGTTCCGGGGGGATGGATGAGATCTGCCAACCGCGGCCCCTGCCGGGCCCGCACCCACACCGTGGGGGCTGCTTCGGTGTCGGTCGGGATGGTCAGGGTGCGGCTGATACTGACCGGTTCCTCGGGCGACAGACCCATGGTCGCGGCGCAGTGCACCGCCTCCGGGCCGTCCGCGCAGCCGGGCCTGCCCAGCAGCTCCGAGCCCAGATCCCATTGGGCCACCGCGGCCCCTGGGGGCGGACCGGGGACATCGAGGGTTCGCCGGAGCGGTATCTGATGCGCGAAACCCGATGCGTCGTACTGGGTGACGGTCAGATCGGTGATGCCGAATTGGACACCCGGAGAGCCGTCGTCGGTGCCGACGGCGGTGATCCTCACCCAGGGTGTCTCACCGAACGGCAAGGCGGCGGCAAGCGGTTTGCCCGGCTGATCGAAGCGCAGGGTGGTGCTGCCGTTGACGGTGGACACCTCGATGCGGCGGACCTGTGCGCCGACGGCCGTCGCACTGGGGGTGATGGTGATCGCGGCGTTGGTGACCGGATTGTCGAAATCGATCTGCATCCACTGGCCCACCGCACTTTGCAGGGAACTGGACACCCAGCTGGTCGAGGAGTCCGCGTCGATCGCGGCGGCAGGGCCCGCGGCGGGCGAGACATCGGGCAGCGCAGTGGAATCCGCGGCCGAACTGGAGACGCTGAGCCGTCCGCCCTCCCAGCGTGCGTACAGCGGGTCGGTGCCGGCGGGGTAATCCATCACCCGGTTGAAGGTGTGCCGCAGGTCGCCGGCCGCGCGCATCTCCGATGAGTGGTGGTCCACCCGCCCGTAGTCGGTCTCGCGTGCCACCGGGGTATCGGTGACGGTGACCAGCGGGGTGGGCAAGCCCGCGCGTTGGGCATCGGCGGTCAGCAGCATCGGCCCGAGCGGCTGCTGGCCGGCCAACCGGCGACGTTCGGCGATGCGCAGCAGTGCTTCCGGGCCGCCGTCGACGCGTGCGAGTGTGTCGGCATCGGTCACGTACGGACCGGGGTGGGCGTCGTCGACGCGGTAGATCTCGACCGCCGGATAACGCGGGCGCAATCCGCTGTCGCTGACGAACCCGTCGAGGGTGCCCGGGCCGACGGGGTCACCGAACTCGGCGACCCTGGTCAGTCCGGGCGAGTTGTCCATCACCCGGTGTACCAGCAGCGGACGCGCCGACCGCGAGGCCTCCGGATCCAGGTCGTTGCGGACGACCACGAACGAGATGTTCTGCTGGGCAAGGATGTCGGCCAGGCCCGCGGAGGGCCGGCCGGCCGCGAAGAGGCGCTGTACCGAATCGAGGGCGCGGATGGTCTCCGGTGGTGTGAGCGGGATGGAGTCGCGCACTCCCCACGGACTGTGGCCGAGCACCTGCAGTGGTTCGTCGTGGCTGTTGCCCCAGACCTGGGTGGCGAACGGAGCACCCGGTGCGACCAGGACCCGGCCCCCGTCGGTGTTGTGCTCATCCAGCCATGCCGCGGTGTCGTGCCAGTGCGCCGGGATGGCCTCGAAGCTGCCCGGCGGTGTGAGCCTGCCGGTCCAGGCCAGCGAGGTCCCGGCCGCCAGCGCGGTCAGGATCACGATGCCCACCGCGACCCGTCGGTCACGCTCCGGGTGGGCGAAGGCGTCGACCAAGGTGCGGCGCGACACGCTGCCCGGCAGCGGAATCCGGCCGAGCAGGTGCGCAAGGCCAAGGGCGATCGGCAACCGCAGCAGTGGTTCCAGCTTGTGCACGTTGCGCAGCGGGGTGCCGTCGGCATCGAGGAACAGTTGCACTCCGGCGGCGATCGGTGACCCGAGCCCACCGGAATAGCCGACCGCCAGTGCGGTGACACCGACGAAGAGGATGAGGATCAACCGGCCGCGGGACGGCATGCTGGCCATCGCCAGCCCGGCCAGCCCGGCCGCCGCGACCAACGTGGTGGCGAGCACCGCGACCGATCCGGTCACCAGCGGCGAACCGGCCGTCGCCGTGGGCGCGACGAATGGCGTCCAGCTGTCGGTACCGCGCAGCATCTCGGTCAGCGACAGCCACCGCGTGGTCACCCCAGAGGATTCGATGTAGTCCAGGAACGGTGGGCTGATCCGGCCCAGCAGCACCAGCGCGACCGCCCACCAGGTGACCGCGAGCGCGGTGCAGCCCAGCCACCACCCGGTGAACCGCCACCACTGGCGGTTGGGTTTGTGCGCGGCCCACCAGATGATGGCGGCCAGGCACCCGGTGAGCGTCGCCACGGCGTTGACAGCGCCCATCAGGGCGACGGCCGCCGCGGAACGGGCCGCGAGCAATCGGATCCGTGGATCGCCGCGCAGGACGTAGATCACCGGTAGCAGCACCCAGGGAGCCAGCATCATCGGCAGCGTCTCGGAAGAGATCGCGCCCAGGGTCGTCAACACCCGGGGGGAGAGGGCGAATGCGCCGGCGGCGACGACGCGTGCGGCGGTCGTGCCGATACCGAGCGCCTCCGCGACGCGCAGTAGGCCCCAGAAGCCGACCGTCAGCAGCAGTGCCCACCACAGGCGCTGGGTCACCCAGCCGGGAACGCCGAGGAGGTCACCGGCCAGGAAGAACGCACCGTGCGGGAACAGGTAGCCGTACGCCTGGTTCTGCGCCTGCCCGAACGGCAGTTCGCTGTTCCACAGATCGCCTGCCCGCGCCAGGAAGCGCAGCGGATTGGCGGTGAGATCGAGTTTGGTGTCGGGCGCGATCTGCCCGGGGGCCTGCAGGAAGGTCAGTACCAGGAAGAACGTGCCGACCAGCCATAGCCACCGCCGCGATAGTGCTGTGTCGGCGAGGGGCGCGCCCGGGCTAGGCCCGGTCGCCGTATTCAACGCGGTTGAGCACCGACGACGCCGGATCCCCGGACTGCACGGGGGGCTTGGTGTCCTGCTGGACCATCAAGGTCACACCGAAGATGGCGGCCGCACCGAGGAGAAGGCCGACCACCAGGCTGGCAGCGGCGGGCACGACGAACCGATCCATGCGGCCAACCTAGCACGCCGGAACGAACGGGCGAGTGCTGCCCGAACGGGCGTTCCGGCCGCCCGGGCCCCCAGATCGGGGCGCCCCGTTACTGTGGGGAACCATGTCGACGTCACGCACCCTGGGTGCCCTGACCGCACTGTCCGCGCTGCTGATGGCCTGCGCGCCGGCTGCCACCGAGGACACCGCCACGGCGCCCGCGCCGCAGAGCAGCGCCGCGACACCGACCAACGCCTCACTGGATCGGCCGCTGCCGGCCGCACCGGGCCCACAGGTGTGCGGCGATATCGCCTCGCTGTCCACCCGCGACAAGCTGGCCCAATTGTTGATGGTGGGCGTCAGCAATGCCGCCGACGCGCAGGCCGCGGTGACCGATCACAAGGTCGGCGGCATCATGATCGGCAGCTGGACCGACAAGTCCATCCTCGGAGCGCCACTCGCCCAGATCGCGGCGTCGGCGACGGCCCTGCCACTCGGGGTCAGCGTCGACGAGGAGGGCGGCCGGGTCTCGCGGTTGTCCGGTCTGATCGGCAGCCAGCCCCCGGCCCGGGTGCTCGCCGAGACCAAGACTCCCGACGAGGTGTACGGCATCGCGCTCGAACGCGGCCGGGCCATGCGCGGACTGGGCATCACCGTCGATTTCGCTCCCGTGGTCGATCTCACGCAGGAGAGCGCCGCCATCGGTGATCGGTCGTTCGGCGACGATCCCGAGACGGTGACCGCCTACGCCGGCGCCTACGCCCGCGGCCTGCGCGACGCCGGCGTGCTGCCGGTGCTCAAGCATTTCCCCGGGCATGGTCGCGCGGCGGGGGATTCTCACACCGGCGCGGTATCGACACCGCCGCTGGCCGAACTGCAGACCAGCGATCTGGTCCCCTACCGCACCTTGGTCAACCAGCCGCCGGTGGCGGTGATGGTGGGCCACATGCAGGTGCCCGGGCTGACCGGCAGTGAGCAGGCCAGCCTCAGCCCGGCCGCCTACGGCCTGTTGCGCAACGAGTTCGGGTTCGGTGGTGTGGTGTTCACCGACGATCTGTCGAGCATGGCCGCGATCAACCAGCAGTACGGCGTTGCCGAGGCGGTGCTGAAATCGCTGCAGGCGGGTGCGGATATCGCCCTGTGGATCACCACCGCCGAGGTTCCCGCGGTGCTGGACCGCCTCGAGCAGGCCGTCGCCTCGGGTGAGCTTCCGCAGGCGAAGGTGGACGATTCGTTGCGGCGGGTGGCGGCGTCCAAGGGCCCCAATCCCAACTGCTAGGCCCATCCGGCCGTAATCTGTTCCGATGGCCGGAGGAACGAAGCGCTTGCCGCGCGCGGTGCGTGAGCAGCAGATGCTCGATGCCGCGGTGCAGATGTTCTCCATCAACGGCTATCACGAGACGTCGATGGATGCCATCGCGGCCGAGGCGCAAATCTCCAAGCCGATGCTCTACCTCTACTACGGGTCCAAGGAGGACCTGTTCGGGGCCTGCCTCGACCGCGAGCTGAACCGTTTCGTCGACGAGGTACGCGGCAAGATCGACTTCACGCTGAGTCCAAAAGATATGTTGAGCAACGCCGTTCGTGCGTTCCTGGGCTATATCGACGCCCACCGCGCGTCCTGGATCGTGTTGTACAGCCAGGCCACCAGCTCTCAGGCGTTCGCCCACACCGTGCGTGAGGGCCGCGAGCGCATCATCGATCTGGTCGGCCGGCTGCTGCAATCGGGCACGCGCAATCCGGAACCGGATGCCGATTTCAACATGATGGCGGTGGCGCTGGTGGGGGCGGGCGAGGCGATCGCCGACCGGGTCAGCTCCGGGGACGCCGATGTGGCCGAGGCGACCGAGCTGATGATCAATCTGTTCTGGCGCGGTCTGAAGGGCAGGCCGACCCCCGGCTGATGCCGAATCCGAAGACGATGGCGTGAATTCGATCCCGCGCGTGATCGTCCTCGGATTCGGCGCCGTCCGTTCAGAGCGCGGCGACCGTCGCGGTCAGGTGCGGGTACCCCTTCGAGAGGTGTCGTAAGGCCAGTTCCCAGCCGCTGTCGGTGCTCTCCACATACAACCCGGCCTTCGCGGGCAGCAGCACCGGCTTGCCGAACCGCACCGAGTACGTCACCGCATCGGGTAGCTGACCCTCGATGTTCGCCAGTACCGCAGCGGCACTGAACATCCCGTGCGCGATCGCGGTCGGGAAGCCGAACAGCTTGGCGCCCACGGTGCTGGTGTGGATCGGATTGTGGTCGCCGCCGATGGCCGCGTAGGAGCGGATCTGGGAGGCCGAGATGCTCAGCACCGCGTTGGGCGGCGGCAGCTTGGGCTGCTTGGGCGGTTCGGGGCGCGGCTCATCGGACAGACTGGTGCGCTGCTGGTGCAGGAACGTCGTGGTCTGCCGCCACGCCAGGTCGTAGCCCACCTTGATCTCGGTGATGATGTCGACCAGCAGACCCTTGCGGTGTTCGCGCAGATTTTCCGCGTGCACCCGTACGTCCAGGGTGTCGCTGACCGAGATCGGCCGGTACTGGGTGATGTGGTTCTCGGTGTGCACCGAACCCATTGCCGCGAAGGGGAAATCGAAACCCGTGGCCAGTGACATCACGCTGGGGAAGGTGAGCGCGAACGGGTAGGTCAACGGCACCGTATCGTCGAAGCGCAACCCCGTCACCCCGGCGTAGGCGGCCACATTGGCCGGATCGATGCGCAACTCCGGTACGTGCACGGTGCGCTCGGGCAGACCGCCGGCGCGCGGGACGAACGGCAGCGCCCCGGCGACCGCGCGGGCCATGTTCAACAGACCGTTGGGCTGGGACATCGTCAGTACCTCCGGTTCTTCGCGCAGGCGTTCATCGGTGCTCCCGGTTCTTCGCGCAAGCGCTCATCAGTGCTCTCGGTTCTTCCCGCAGGCGCTCATCACGCTCCCAGCAGGGCCTGGCCGCAGACCCGGATCGTGTTGCCGGTCACGGCATTCGAGGCCGGGCTGGCGAAGTAGGCGATCGCCTCGGCGACATCCACCGGTTGGCCGCCCTGGAACAGCGAGTTCAGCCGCCGACCGACCTCGCGGGTGGCCAGCGGGATCGCCTCGGTCATCTTGGTCTCGATGAACCCCGGGGCGACGGCGTTGATGGTGATGCCCTTGCCGGCCAGGCTGGGCGCCAGTGCGTCGACGATGCCGATCATGCCGGCCTTGGTTGCCGCGTAGTTGGTCTGGCCACGGTTGCCCGCGATACCGGCCATGGAGGACAGCCCGATGACCCGGCCGCCTTCGGCGAGCGCACCGGCGGCCACGAGGCCTTCGGTGAGGGTCAGTGGTGCAACGAGATTCACCGCGATCACCGAATCCCAGCGGGAATCGTCCATATTGGCCAGCAGCTTGTCGCGCGTGATGCCCGCGTTGTTCACCAGCACATCGAGCGTGCCCCCGTGGTGTTCCTTGAGGTGGGCGACGATCTGGTCGACCGCGTCGGCGGCGGTGACGTCGAGTGCCAGCGCCGTGCCGCCCACCTTCTCGGCGGTCTGCTTGAGCGCATCCTCGGCCGAGGGCACGTCGACGGCCACCACGGCGGCACCGTCACGGGCGAACACCTCCGCGATGGTCGCACCGATGCCGCGGGCGGCGCCGGTCACCACGGCGACCTTGCCCGCCAGGGGCTTGTCCCAGTCGGCGGGAGCGGTCGAGTCGACGGCGCCCACCCGGAACACCTGGCCGTCCACATAGGCGGACTTGCCGGAGAGGATGAAGCGCAGGGTGGATTCCAGACCGCCGACACCGGGGGCGGCGTCGGCGGCCAGGTAGACCAGCGACACGGTGGCGCCGCGCTGCAGCTCCTTGCCCAGCGAGCGGGTGAACCCTTCCAGCGCGCGCTGCACGATCTGCTCGTGCGCACCGGCCGCCTCGGTCGGGGTGGTGCCGATCACGACGACCCGGCCGGAGGCGCCCAGGTTGCGCAGCACCGGGGTGAAGAACTCGTAGAGCTCCTTGAGGTCTGAGGGCTCAGTGATGCCGGTCGCGTCGAACACCAGGCCGCCGAACTTGTCGGCCCAGCGACCACCGATGTTGTTGGAGACGACGTCGTAGTCGTCGGCCAGCGCCGCGCGCAGGGGCTCGACGACGCGTCCCGACCCACCGATGAGCAGGGAGCCGTTCAGTGGCGGCTGCCCCGGACGGTAGCGACGCAGCTCTTCGGGCTGCGGGACGCCGAGTTGCTTGGCCAGGAACGATCCGGGCCCGGAATTGACCACTTGGGAGAACAGGTCGGATGCCATGGGGACTAACTTACTCCAGAGTAAGAACTGTGGGTAACATTGGGATATGGCTAACACGAATTCTCGCCGCGTCGCCGTCCTCGGCGGAAACCGGATCCCGTTCGTTCGTTCCGACGGCGCCTACGCAAACGCCTCCAACCAGGACATGTTCACCGCCGTCCTGGACGGGCTCGCCGACCGCTTCAACCTCAAGGGGGAGAAGCTCGACGCCGTCATCGGCGGAGCGGTGCTCAAGCACAGCCGCGATTTCAACCTGATGCGCGAAAGCGTGCTCGGCAGCTCCCTGTCGCCGTACACACCGGCCTTCGACCTGCAGCAGGCGTGTGGCACCGGTCTGCAGTCCGCGATCGCGGCGGCCGACGGCATCGCCATGGGCCGCTACGAGGTCGCCGCCGCCGGTGGTGTGGACACCACCTCCGACGCGCCCATCGCCTTCGGTGACGACCTGCGCGGGGTGCTGCTGAGCCTGCGCCGCGCCAAGTCGACCGCCGACCGCCTGAAGCTGGTCGGCAAACTGCCTGCGGCATTGGGCGTCGAGATCCCCACCAACGGCGAGCCGCGCACCGGGCTCTCGATGGGCGAGCACGCGGCGATCACCGCCAAGCAGATGGGCGTCAAGCGCGTCGACCAGGACGAGCTGGCGGCCGCCAGCCACCGCAACATGGCCGCGGCCTACGACCGCGGGTTCTTCGATGATCTGGTCACCCCGTTCCTCGGTGTCTACCGTGACAACAACCTGCGCCCCGATTCCTCGGCCGAGAAGCTGGCCAGGCTCAAGCCCGTCTTCGGGGTCCGTAACGGCGACGCCACCATGACCGCCGGAAACTCCACCCCGCTGACCGACGGCGCATCGGTGGCGCTGCTGTCCTCCGAGGAGTGGGCCGCTGCGCACGACATCCCGGTGCTGGCCTACTTCGTCGACGGGGAGACCGCCGCCGTGGATTACGTCAACGGCTCCGACGGGTTGCTGATGGCACCGACCTACGCGGTGCCGCGACTGCTCGCCCGCAACGGGCTGACCTTGCAGGATTTCGACTTCTACGAGATCCACGAGGCGTTCGCGTCGGTGGTATTGGCCACCCTCGCCGCCTGGGAGTCCGACGACTATTGCAAGAACCGGCTGGGCCTGGACAAGGCGTTGGGCAGCATCGACCGCGCCAAGCTCAACGTCAACGGTTCCTCGCTCGCGGCGGGGCACCCGTTCGCGGCGACCGGTGGGCGCATCGTCGCCCAGCTGGCCAAACAGCTGGCCGAGAAAAAGAAAGAGACCGGACAACCGGTCCGCGGCCTGATCTCGATCTGTGCCGCCGGTGGCCAGGGCGTGACGGCCATCCTGGAGGCCTGATTCCGCACCCGACACATCGGTGCGGAACCCGGATGACCTGGCCTCTTCCATCGTTTCGGTAGCCGGGAAAAGTTTTTCGGAAAAAAACTTCTCGATCGCTGTAACGCCCGCCGGAGCACTGTCGATACATGGGATAGCTCCGTGTTGCCGTCTGACCCCCCGACCCGACGGCAACACGGGGCTCTTTCATTTTTCGGGTTGTCAGGGATCCTTGGACGCCGTGATCGGGCCCGCCCCGGCCGGCGCGAACAGGCTCCCGGCCAGACTTCCGCGGGTGGTGCGCACCGCGACCAGGGCCCACGTGCACAGCAGTCCCCCGTAGGCGAGCACCGCCGCCACCTCGAAGGCGGGCAGTCCGGTGTGGATGGCCAACTGGGTGGTGCCGGTGACGAAGGTGCCCACCGGGAAGGTCAGGCTCCACCAGGTCAGGGCGAACGGCATCCCGCGGCGCAGGGTGCGGATCGTCAGCGCGGTGGCCAGCGCGATCCACAGCACGCAGAAGCCCCACACCGGCACGCCGAACAGGATCGAGAAGATCCCGACACCGGCCGCCAGGTCGGGCGCGACCGCCAGATGGGCATGGGTCGCCAGCAACCCGGCCACCGTGACCGATTGCCCGAGCGGACCGAGGACGATCCACAGCGTCGGCACCCGCGCCGTCCCCGAGGTCCCGTACAGCGCCAACCTGCTCCAGATCATCGTGATGATGATCAGCGCCGCGATCAGGGACAGTCCGAACATGGCAAGACAGCCGAAGAACATGGTGGTTCGGCCGGTACCCGGTGCCATGTGCGGCAACAGCATCGCTCCGCCCGCCGCCGAGACCATCGGCGGGACCACCGGCATCAGCCATCCCCCGAACGCGGCGTCCGGACCGACGTTGAGCTGGGTGAACATCAGATAGGGAATCGAGACCGCGGTGTAGAGCCCGCCGATCGTGCCGGCCGACCACAACACCCAGTTGACGTCGACGGCCAGTCGTTCACCGATGAGATCCGCACCGACCAGCATGGTGGCGCTGCCCACCGTCATCAACGCCATCGGGGCCGCGCCGTAGAAATGTGCCATCTGCGGGTTGCGGACGTGTCCGCGGGCCACCGTGGGATGGCGGAACCACTGCACGCTGACCGCGATGATCAGGGTTACCAGCAGCGCCGCGGCGACCACCCAGACGACCTCGGTGAACACCCGCAGACCCGGCACGTGCATCGGCAGCGTGGCGCCCGCGACGACCAGGATCCCGGTGCCCATCACCGAGGAGAACCAATTGGGGCCGAAGTTTCCCAACCGAGTCCCAGGTTCCGCCGTCGACCGACCCGGCATGATTGGCGTCATGGAGATCAGCATCCTCGGGTCGTTGTCCGGATCGAGCGGTACGTCCCTCATCGACGGTGTCGTGTCGGAATTCGCCCAACTGCGTGACGAAGGGTTTCGTCGCATCTGGATGACGCAGATGCCCTACGAGCCCGATCTGCTGACGGTGCTCGCGGTGGCACTGCGCGAGGTCGACACCATCGAGGTGGGCACCGGGGTGGTGCCGATCCAGAATCAGCACCCGATGCAGTTGGCGCAGCGGGCGCTGACGCTGAGCCTGATCTCCGGTGGACGGTTCATCCTGGGGCTGGGCATGACCCATGCCGCGGTCACCGAGGGCATGTGGGGGATTCCGTGGGATCGTCCGGTGCGCAGGCTCAACGAGTACCTCGACGGGTTGCTGCCGCTGCTCGCCGGTGAGCCGGCGGACGCCGCCGGCGAGATCTACACCACCCGGGGCGCGGTGCAGGTGCCCGCAGCGCCCGCGCCGCCGGTGTACATCGCGGCACTCGGCCCGCAGCTGCTGAAGATCGCCGGCCGCCGGACCGCGGGCACCGTCACCTGGATGACGGGACCCAAGACACTGTCCGAACACGTCGGCCCAGGACTGCGGGCGGCAGCCGACGGACGACCGGTTCGGGTGGTGGCCGCCCTTCCGGTCGCCGTCACCGACGATGTCGACGGCACCCGGGCCCAGGCGGCCGAGCAGTTCGCCATGTACGGCCACCTCCCGTCCTACCGCGCCATGCTCGATCGCGAGGGTTACGCCGGGCCCGCCGACGCCGCGCTCATCGGTGACGAGGCCACGGTGACCGCGAGGATCAACGAGCTCTCCGCAGCCGGCGTCGACGAGTACGTCGGCGTCGTCTTCGATCGATCGCCCGAGGTCAGGGCCCGTACCCGGGCTCTGTTGCGGACACTGGACAACGCGTGAAATTTGCTATGGTGTGATCTTGGTCACGGGCGTACAGTCGGTGTCACGACGGGTTCGGGAGTGACTGATCCGAAAGAGCCGGGCAAGAGGTGAAACACCGGCCGCGCGAGATACCGCCAGGTATGAGTGGACGCCCTCAGGTTGATAAACCGAATGTCCTCCCGAACCCGCCCTCATGCGTTCAGCCGGTGGTGAACACGCGCGCACGTCGCCGTGTCGGTGGCAACGATGCTGTCATGGGCCAGGTCATTCCGTTCGATCCGAACCGCGCTGAGCCGGACCGCACGCCGGAGCCGTTGTGGCGCGAGGTGCTGGGCCGTCGGCTGCGCGACACCCGCCGCGCCAAGGGAGAGCGACTGGTGGACGTCGCCGCGCGCGCCGGGGTGTCCCCGCAGTATCTTTCCGAGATCGAGCGGGGCCGCAAGGAACCGTCGAGCGAGATGATCGCCGCGGTGTGCGGGGCGCTCGGTGTCGGGTTGGGTCGATTGCTCGGCGGTATCTCGGCCGATCTCACCCGTGCCAAGGGGCGTCGCGGCGACGGCATTGCACGGCTGGCGGCTTAGGCGCGTTCCCGCAGAACCCGGTCGGCAAGCCCGTAGGCCACCGCCTGGTCGGCGTCGAACACCCGGTCGCGGTCGGTGTCGTGGCGTAGCTGCTCGGTGCTGCGGCCGGTGTGCCGGGCCAGGATCGTCTCCAGCTGGTTGCGGGTGCGCACCACCTCGTCGGCCTGCAGGATCAGGTCGGGGATGGTGCCCCGGCCCTGGGCGGCCGGCTGGTGTAGCACCACCCGGGAGTGTGGCAGCACCGAACGCCGTCCCGGGGCGCCGGCGGCCAGCAGCACCGCGCCGGTGGCGACGGCCTGGCCGATGCATGTCGTCGCCACCGGGGCCTTGATGAACCGCATGGTGTCGTAGACGGCGAGCATCGCCGACAGGTCGCCGCCCTCGGAGTTGATGTAGAGCGCGATCTCCTGCTCGGGGTTGTCGGCCTCCAGATGCAGCAGTTGCGCGATCAACGCGTTGGCGACACCGGAATCGATGGCGGTGCCCAGATAGACGATGCGTTCGGTGAGCAGATGGCTGTAGACGTCCATGATGCGCTCACCGTTGGTTGTACGGGCGATGACGTTGGGGATGGTGTAGGTGCTCATCACTATGCCCCGATCCCGATCCCGATCCCGATGCGCTGCTTGCGGTTCGGTGCGATCTGAGCGAACTCGCCGACCATGTGGTCGACGAAACCGTATTCGCGGGCCTGCTCGGCGGTGAACCACCGGTCATGCAGTGAGTCGGTGAAGATGCGGTCGACAGGCTGACCGGTATCGGCGGCGATGAGCCCCAGCACGGTATCGCGGGTGTGCCGCAGATCGTCGGCCTGCACCTCGACCTCGACGGCCGACCCGGCGATCCCCGCCGAGCCCTGGTGCATCAGGATGCGGGCGTGCGGCAGTGCGAAACGCTTACCGGGAGCACCGGCCGAGAGTAGGAATTGCCCTGCGCTGCATGCCAGTCCGAGGGCGAGGGTGGTGACGTCGGCAGGAATCAGCCGCATCACGTCGCGGATGGCCAGCATGGCGGGCACCGATCCGCCGGGGGAGTGGATCCACAGGGCGATGTCGTCGTCGGAGTCGGCGGCCAGCGTCAGCAGCTGCGCCACCAGCACGGCACCGTTGTCGTCGTCGAGGCCGCCGTCGAGGACGAGTACCCGTTTGCGGTACAGGTCGTCGCGCAGCTGCCTGCCGAACAGGGGCGGTTTCTGGTTCATGGTGGTGACTCTGCCTGCTGCGGAGTCCTTTTCGCAGCCCACGCTGCTCTCAGCAGAACGGCCGGCATGACCGCCCCGACAACGCAAGAGCCCCCGGCGAGTTCGCCGGGGGCTCTTGGTCAGGTGAATCAGAAGGACGCTTCGTCCAGCTCCATCACTTCGTTGTCGAGTGCGTCGAGCACCGTGCGGGTGCTGGTCAGCAGCGGCAGGAAGTTCTTGGCGAAGAACGACGCGGCAGCGATCTTGCCCTCGTAGAAGGCCTTGTCCGCACCGGTGGCGCCTTCGTCGAGCTTCTCGATCGCGACGGCGGCCTCACGCTGCAGCAGCCAGCCGATGATCAGATCGCCGACGCTCATCAGGAAGCGCACCGAGCCCAAGCCCACCTTGTAGATGGCGCTCTGGTCCTCCTGCGAGGCCATCAGGTAGCCGGTCAGGGTGGCGGCCATGCCCTGCACGTCTTCCAGGGCGGTCGCGAGCAGTGCACGCTCGGCCTTGAGGCGGCCGTTGCCGGTCTCGTTCTTGACGAAGGTGTCGATCTGGCCGGAGACGTAGGCCAGGGCCTGTCCCTTGTCGCGGACGATCTTGCGGAAGAAGAAGTCCTGCGCCTGGATGGCGGTGGTGCCTTCGTACAGCGAGTCGATCTTGGCGTCGCGGATGTACTGCTCGATCGGGTAGTCCTGCAGGAAGCCCGAACCACCCAGGGTCTGCAGCGACTCGGTCAGGTACCGGTACGCGGTCTCCGAGCCGAAGCCCTTGACCACCGGCAGCAGCAGGTCGTTGACGCGTACCGCCAGGTCGGGATCCACGTCGTGCAGTGCCTTGGCGACCTCGGCGTCCTGGAAGGTGGCCGTGTACATGTACAGCGCGCGCATGCCCTCGGCGTAGGCCTTCTGGGTCATCAGCGAGCGACGCACATCCGGGTGATGGGTGATGGTGACGCGCGGAGCGGTCTTGTCGGTCATCTGGGTCAGATCGGCACCCTGCACACGCTCCTTGGCGTACTCCAGAGCGTTCAGGTAACCGGTCGACAGCGTGGCGATGGCCTTGGTGCCCACCATCATCCGGGCCTGCTCGATGACGTCGAACATCTGCGCGATGCCGTTGTGCACCTCGCCGACGAGCCAGCCAACGGCCGGGACGCCGTGCTGGCCGAAGGTCAGCTCACAGGTGGCCGAGACCTTCAAGCCCATCTTGTGCTCGACGTTGGTGACGAAGACACCGTTGCGCTCGCCGAGCTCCCCGGTCTCCTTGTCGAAGTGGAACTTGGGTACGAAGAACAGCGACAGACCCTTGGTGCCCGGTCCCGCACCCTCGGGGCGGGCGAGCACCAGGTGCGCGATGTTGGGGAAGAGGTCATCGGCGTCGGCGGAGGTGATGAAGCGCTTCACGCCGTCGATGTGCCAGGTGCCGTCGGGCTGCTGGACGGCCTTGGTACGGCCGGCGCCCACGTCGGAGCCTGCGTCGGGCTCGGTCAGCACCATGGTGGCGCCCCAGTTGTTCTCCGCGGCGATCGCGGCCCACTTCTTCTGCTCTTCGGTGCCGTTGTGGGCGAAGATCTGCGCGAAGCCGGCGCCGCCGCCGTACATCCACACGGCCGGGTTGGCGCCGAGGATGTGCTCGTTGAGAGCCCACAGCAGAGCCTTGGGGGCGGGCATACCGCCGAGCTCCTCGTCGAGGGCGACCTTGTTCCAGCCACCTTCGATGGTCGCGTTGACCGACTTCTTGAAGGACTCCGGCAGCTTGACCGTGTGCGTGGCGGGATCGAAGATCGGCGGGTTGCGGTCGCCGTCGGCGAACGATTCGGCGATCGGGCCCTCGGCCAGTCGCGCCATCTCGTTGATCATCTCGCGGGCGGTGTCGGCGTCGAGCTCGGCGAACGAGCCCTCGCCGAGCGCCTTGTCGAGACCGAGCACATCGAACAAGGTAAAGACCTGGTCACGGACGTTGCTCTTGTAATGGCTCACGGTTTCTCCTCGGTGAGATCGAAGCTTGTCGGTTGGGTTCTCGTGCGGACTGCGCTAAGTTACCCACCAGTAACTGCCTGAAACTATACCGCTCGGTAACCGCATCTCAAAGGGGTGTCGAGCAAATTGGCGCCAGCGAACCAACCCGGTGGTTGATTGGGCTGGCCGCCGGCTACCGAAACCCGTTCTGAACTGCGATTTCAGGTGATATGTGATGCTCGCCACGAAGGCGCCCAACAAACCTCTAAGGTGAGGCGCATGAGGCGTGTGGTGGTGTGGGGAACAGGGAACATGGGCTCGACGGCGATCCGATCGGCGGTCGCCTTCCCCGGCCTCGAACTGGCCGGCGTCCTCACCTCCAGCGCCGAGAAGGCCGGCCGTGATGCCGCCGAATTCGCCGGCCTGCCCGACCCGACCGGGATCCGGGCAGGCACCGATGTCGACGCCGCGCTCGCCGCCGCCGACGCGGTCGCCTACATGGCCTCCGGTGATATCCGGCCCGAAGAGGCGATCGCCGATATCGAACGGTGCCTACGCGCCGGGAAGCACGTCGTCACACCGTCGCTGTACTCGCTCTACGACCCGGCCTCGGCGCCGGTGGAGTGGGTGCAGCGGCTGACCTCCGCCGCCGAGGAGGGTGGTGCCACCCTGCTGGTCAGCGGTGTCGACCCGGGTTGGGGCAATGACGCGCTGGCGGTCACCGCGGCCAGCCTGTGCACGCGCATCGACACCATCACCTGCCAGGAGATCTTCGACTACTCGACCTACAACCAGCCGGAGGCGGTGCGGCTGCGCTGTGGTTTTGGGGGCGCCATGGACGACACCCCGATGATGCTCCTGCCGAGCATCCCCACGATGGTGTGGGGCGGCAATGTCCGGCTGATCGGCCGCGGCCTGGGTATCGAGATCGACGACATCACCGAGGAGGTCGAGCGGCTGCCGCTGGAACAGACCGTCGACACCGTCATGGGGCCGTTCGAGAAGGGGACCCAGGGGGCCTTCTTCCTCAAGGTGATCGGCTGGTCGCAGGGCAGGAAGCGCGTCATCATCGAGCACATCACCCGGATCCATCCCAGTTGCGCGCCGGAATGGCCACAGCCCGACGAGGGTGTGGGTGATCACCGTGTCATCGTGGATGGCGACCCGCAGCTCACCATCACCACCCGGGCCGACGTTCCCGGCGGAACCCGCGCGGACGGCGGCAACACCACCGCGGCCAACCGGCTGCTCGGCGCGCTGAACTGGCTGGCCGAACAAAAACCGGGGATCTACGACGGACTCCAGGTGCCGCTGCGCTCGGCGGTGGCACCGGAGGCAGAGGCCGCGCGCTGGACCTGACCGGGTTTCCTACCTCGGTTCAACCAGAACGCCACAACCGGTGTCGTGGCTGCACCGAGGTAGGTGAATCGGTCGTACTACCTACTTGGTTGCAGCCGGGACGGGGCGACCGGTTCGCCGGCTGCGATCAGGTACGTCATGACGCGCAGCGAGGTTCAGGTCGGTCCACCCGAACTGAACCCCGCTACATGCGCACCTCAGCCGGCTTTGGCCTCGGATTCGGCAGGAGCCTCGGCATCGGGAAGCTGCGAGACCAGATGCTCGCCGAGCTCACCGATCGTCGGATAGTCGAACACCGCCGTCGGGCTGATGTCGAACTTGCCGCCGAACTGCCCGAACAGCCGGTTGCGCAGCTCGACCGCCATGAGCGAGTCGGTCCCCAGGTCCAGGAATCGGCTGGTCGCCGCCGGCGGCTGTGCCAGGCGCAGGAAGCCCTGCACCTCACGCTGCAGGAACTCGGTGACGAATCCCGCACGCGCGGCCACCGGTAGCTCCTGGAGCTGCCGGAGCAACTCGCTGTCGCCGCCACCGGCCGAATCACCGCTGGGCAGCACCTGATCCAGCAGCGGCGGACGGATACCGCCGAGCATCTTCGCGGTCCGCTGCCAGTTCGCCTTGAGCACCGTGGACTGCCCGACGCCGTGCCGGATCGCCTCACCGAGGGCGGCCAACGCGGCCGATGGCTCAAGCGGCATCATGCCCTGCGCGCTCAAGTTGGCCACCGCGGCCTGTGAACTGGCCATACCGCCATGGCCCCAGGGGCCGAAGTTCACCGCGGTGGCCGGCAACCCGGCTGCCCGGCGCTGCGCGACGAGCCCGTCGAGCAGCGCGTTGGCGGTCGCGTAGTTCGACTGTGACGGTGAGCCGAGCACTGCCGAGGCCGAGGAGTACAGGATGAAGAAGTCCAGATCCTCGCCCGCGGTCAACCGGTGCAGGTGGTGGGCGCCGTACGCCTTGGGGCCCAGGGTCTTCCGGAATCGGTCCAGGTTCTGGTCCGGCAGCAGAGCGTCATCGAGCACGCCGGCCAGATGAGCGACGCCGGCCAGTGGCGGCAGCTCCCGCCGGATGCGCTCCAGGACCCCGGCCACCTCTGCTTCGTCGCCGATATCGGCCGAGAAGACGTGCACCCGGCAGTGGTAGCGCTCGGTGATGGCATCGATCGCCTGCTGGGTCTCCGCATCAGGGCTGCGGCGACTGGTCAGCACGATATCGCCTGCGCCGAGCTGTGCGAGATAGCCGGCCGTGTGCAGACCGAGCGCACCGAGGCCGCCGGTCACCAGGTAGGTCCGGTCACCCTGCGGCTGCAGCGGTTTGGGCATCTGGATGACGATCTTGCCGATATGACGCGCCTGTTGCATGCGGCGGAAGGCGGTCCTGGCCTCGGTCAGCGGGTAGACCTCGGCGGGCACCGGCGTCCACACGCCATCGGCCAGACCGTCGGACACCTCGGACATCAGACGCTGGATGTGGTCGGGATCGCTCATCATCGTGACGTCCAACGCGATGATCTCGTAGTCGATATCCGGACGTACCGCGGCCATCTGGGCGGGGGTCCAGATATCGCGCTTGGCGATCTCGGCGAAACGCCCGCCCAATGCCGTCGCCCGGACCGTCGCCTCGATGAAGCCGTCGTTGGTCAGGCTGTTGAGCACCACATCCACGCCGGCGCCATCGGTGTCGGCCAGGATCTGGTCGGCGAAATCGACGGTGCGCGAGTCGTACACGTACTCGACGCCCATGGCCCGCAGCGTCGCCCGCTTGTAGGTGCTCGCGGTGGCGAACACCGTCGCACCGTGCTGGCGGGCCATCTGCACTGCCGCCAGGCCCACGCCACCGCTGGCGGCGTGGATGAGCACCTTGTCGCCCGGTTTGATCTGAGCCCAGTCGAAGGCCAGCCGCACCGTCAGCGCCGCCGCGGGAATGGTCGCGGCGTCGACCGAGCTGATGCCGTCGGGCACGGTCGCCAGGAGCTGCGCAGGCACGTTGAGCCGGCTGGCGAACGCTCCCTGCATCGAGCCGAACACCCGTTGCCCGACCTCGAATTCGGTGACGTCCTCGCCCACCTCGGTGATCACACCGCACAGGTCGCCACCGATCGGCCCCGGATCTCCCGGGTACAGGCCGAGCACGTTGAGCACGTCACGGAAGTTCAGCCCGGCCGCCTCGATCCGGACCTGCACCTCGTGGGGCTCGGGTGCCGTCACGTCCTTCTCGGTCAGGCGCAGGTTGTCGATGGCGCCGCGTTCGGTCGGTGCGAGCACGAAGTCCTCCGACCGCGGCATCGGCAGGTAACCGTTGCGCGCCCAGTGCAGCAGCCGTGGCACCAGGAAGCGGCCCTGACGCACGGCCATCTCCGGCTCGGTGACCGGCGTTCCGAGCGCCGCGGGCAACCAGCTGTCCGCCGAGACGTCCCCGTCGATCATCCGGACCCGCAGCATCGGCTGTTCGGCGATCAACGTACGCCCGAATCCCCACAGTGCGGATTGCACCGGATCGACCGGCTCACCGGGTTCGGTGGCCACCGCGCCGTCGGTGAGGATCCACACACCGCCCGCCAGGGTGCTGGTCTGCTCGGCCAGCGCAGTCTGGGTGGCAGCGAGCAGCGCACTCACCTCGGCCTCGAGCCGGACGGCCAGCTCTGCGGTCGTCTCGTCGGATTGCGCCGAAGTCTTGCTGCGCCAGACGATTCCGGCGACGCCGGCCCCATGCTCGGTGGCCGCGCCGAAGGCCTGCTGCCAGGCCTGCGGATCGGTGGGCGTATCGATGGTGACCGCACCGGGCCGGTGGGCCGCGAGCTCGTCGAATCCGGCGATCAGCCAGGTCCCCGCGCTGTCTTCGGTGGCCGATTCCGGCGCCGCGCCCTCGTGCCAGCCGAGGGTGTAGAGCAACCTGGTCGAGTCACCACCGAGGCCACGCAGCAAGGCTTCGCGCGGTGCGCGCTTGACCGTGAACTCGCGGATACCACCCAGGACGCGGCCGTCGCGGTCGACGAAATCCAGGTCGAAGACCAATGTTTCGCTGTTGAGCGGACCTTCATGCCAACGGGCCCGGCAGTAGAACCGGTTCGGCATCTTGGCCGCCAGCTGTACCTGCCCGTATCGCAGCGGCAGGAACAGATCGTGGATGCCCTGTTCGGCGGCCAGTACGGCCGGGAACGCCGGGAACGCGACACCCGTGCACAGATCGAGCAACACAGGGTGGATCGGTTCGCTGCCGAGATGCTCGGCGAGCTCGTCGCCGACGGACACATCGCCGATGGCTTCACCGTCACCCACCCACAGCGAGCGCAGCGAGCTGGACCACGTCGGGCCCCAGGCCAGTTCGAGATCGTTGAAGATGTCGAACAATTCTTGCGGGCGTGTCCGGTTCATGTGCTCGACGGCCTCGTCGGGCGCGGCGGTCGACTCGTCCGGCTGGTCGATGTCGACACCGGAGGTCAACGTGCCGTCGGCGTTGAGCGACCATTCGGCTTCGCGCACCCCGTACGGCCGGGAGTGCACCTGGAACTTCCAGCCGTCCTCGACGGTGCGCAGGGTCAGCTGCACCTCACGGGCCGCCTTGTCCGGCAGGATGATCGGCTCGTAGAAGTAGACATCGCTCACCCGCGCCGGCGCGCCGGCGGCCGCCAGGGCCATCGACGCGTAGGTGGCGCCGGGAACCACGACGGTCCCGTAGATGACGTGATGGGCCAACCACGGCTGCGTCTTCACCGAGAACACATTGCTGTAGACGGTGTCCCCGGACGCCAGATCCTTGGGGCTGCCGAGGATCCCCGAGGCGGCGGTGCCGCCGGAACTCAGGATCGCCGACGCCTTGGGCCAGTAGCGGCGCCGCTGGAACGGGTAGGTCGGCAGCTCGAGTCGGTGTGCCGGACTGTGGAATCGGGCCGAGAAGTCCGGACGGTGGCCGCTGATGTAGGCGGTGGCCAGCGCATCGGCGACCTGACGCTGCGCGTTGGCCCCCTTGCGCAGCGACACGATGGTCCGCGGCGTGGCCGCCGACTCAGGCCAGGACTGCAGGGCGGCCGCGGTCAGGATCGGCTGTGGCCCGATCTCCATGAGCACCGTGCAGCCCAACGCGGCCACCGTGCGCACACTCTCGGTGAACTGCACCGGCTGGCGGGAATGCCGGCGCCAGTACAGCGCGTCGATCGGGGTCTCGGCGCTGAGCACCGCACCGGTCCGGTTGCACACCAACGGCCGAGACGGCACCGCATACTCGAACTGCGCTGCGAACGACTCGAACTCGTCGAGGACCGGGTCCAGCAACTCGGAGTGGAACGCGTGGCTGGTCTCCAACCAGGTGCAGCGCGCGCCCTCCTGACTGCAATTGGTGACGATCTGCTCCAGATCCTCGCCAGGACCCGACAGCACCGTGTTGCGGCCGTTGTAGGCCCCGACCGACACCCGCGGGAATGCTTCGGCGGCGCGTTCGACGTACTGCGGATCGGCGAACACCGCCACCATCCGGCCGCCTGCGGGCAGGCTGCCGAAAAGTCGCCCGCGCTCGGCGATCAGCCGCGCACCGTCTTCGAGGCTGAACACCCCGGCGACACAGGCCGCCGCGTACTGACCGACGCTGTGCCCGAGCACCACGTCCGGTTCGATACCCCAAGACTGCCACAGCCGGGCCAGCCCCATTTCGACGGCGAAGATCGCCGGCTGTGCGAACGAGGTGTGCTTGAGCGTCTCGGCCGCCTCGCGGCCCGATCCGAACAGCACCTCGAGCAGCGGTTGCGGCAGGATCCCGTCGACGGCCTGCGCGCAACTGCGCACGGTTTCGGCGAAAACCGGTTCGGTGTCGAAGAGTTCGCGCGCCATGCCGGGGTACTGGCTGCCCTGGCCCGGGAAGAACCAGGCGGTGGTCGGGGGATCGGCGCACTCACCGCGCACCACTCCCGGTCGCAGCCGGTTGGCCACCAGATCTTCCAGCAGCATCTTGGCCTCGGCGGTGGAACTGGCCACCACCGCCGCGCGATGCTCGAAGTGCGACCGTCCCGCGCCCGCGGTGAAGGCCACATCGGTGAGTTCGGCATCGGGGTTGGCGGCCAGCCAGCCCCCGTACCGCTGTGCCAACGCGGTCAATCCCGCCGCCGACCGGGCCGACAACGGCAGAACGCACAGTGCCTCTCTGGCCGTGGCCTCGGGCTCGTCAGTCGGTTCGGCGGGCAGTGCGGCCGGCGCCTCTTCGAGCAGGACGTGGGCGTTGGTGCCGGTGAAGCCGAACGAGCTGACCCCGGCGCGCCGCGGACGGCCGTCGGTGTGCCAGGGGGTCGCCTCGTCGACGACCTTGACAGGCAGGGTTTCCCACGGGATGTGCGGAGACGGATTACTGAAGTGCAACGTCTTCGGCAGCATCTCGTGCTGCATCGAGAGCACGACCTTGATGAGTCCCGCGACGCCCGCCGCGGACTCCAGGTGCCCGATATTGGTCTTGGCGGTACCCATCAACAACGGCCGGTGCACGTCACGGCCGCGCCCGTACGCCGCAGCGGCCGCCTGCACCTCGATCGGGTCACCGAGCGGAGTGCCGGTGCCGTGCGCTTCCAGGTAGTCGACGTCACCGCCGCCGAGACCGGCGCGGTCCAGGGCGGACGCGATGAGACGTTGTTGGGCACCACCATTGGGGACCGTCAGACCGCTGGAGGCGCCGTCCTGGTTGACCGCGCTGCTGCGGATCACCGCGCAGATCCGATCCCCGTCGCGCTGGGCATCGGAGAGCCGCTTGAGCACCAGCACACCGCAGCCCTCGCTGCGGACGTACCCGTCGGCGGCGGCGTCGAAGGTCTTGCAGCGGCCGTCCGGCGACAGCATCCGGGCCTGCGATGCCGCGACGATGGAGGCCGGGCTGAGCAGGACGTTCACCCCGCCGGCCAGGGCCAGATCACAGTCACCGGAATGCAGTGCCTGGGCGGCCTGGTGGACGGCGACCAGCGATGAACTGCAGGCGGTGTCCACCGCCATGGCCGGGCCCTCCAGGCCGAGGGTGAAGGCGACGCGGCCGGCGATGGCGTTCAGCGCGTTACCGGTGATGAAGTGGGCCTCAAGGTTTTCCACCGAATCGCCCGAGAGTAGGTGGGAGTACTCGTTGGCGCCGACGCCGACGAACACACCGCTTCGGCTGCCGCGCAGGGACGACGGCGCGTATCCGGCGCGTTCGAGTCCCTCCCAGGCGATTTCGAGCATCAGCCGCTGCTGTGGGTCGATCCACATCGCCTCGCGGGGGGAGATGCCGAAGAACTCGGGGTCGAATGTGTCGACGCTGTCGAGGTATCCGCCGTTGCGGGTGTAGATCTTGCCGGGTGTCTGCTGATCGGGGTCGTAGAACTCGTCGACGTCGAACCGGTCCTCGGGGATCTCCCGGATCGCATCGACTCCGCCGGAGAGCAGTTCCCAGTACGCGTCGGGATCCGGTGCGCCCGGGAACCGGCAGGCGACCGCGATGACCGCGATCGGTTCGTCGGTGGCCGCCGACGCCAGCGAGACCGGCTGCGCCTCGGTGCGGCCAGCCGACCGGTCGTTGAGCTTGAGCACGTCGCCGAGCAGGTAGTCGGCCACATCGGACAGGCGCGGGTAATCCATCGCCAGTGTCGCCGGAAGTTCCTGGCCCACCGCGCCTTCCAGGCGGCGCCGCAGTTCGACGGCCATGAGTGAGTCCATGCCGAGGTCGAAGAACCCGGCCTCCTCACGGATATCGGCGGCATCGACCTGGGTCACCTCGGCGACCGCATTGCGCAGATACTCCAGCACGATCTTCTTGCGCTGTTGTACCGGTGCGGTGCTGAGCTGACCGACCAGCGGGGTGGCACCCGAAGCGCGGGTCGGTGCGCTCACCGAGTCGGGCACCTCGCGCGCCACCTCGGCCAACAGCGCACGCGAGCCGGTCTGTAGGTACACCGGAAGGAACTTCGACCAATCGACGCGGGCGAGTACGGATTGCACGCTCGTACCGACCAATACGTCGGCCAGACCGGCCAGCGCATCGGCCGGCGGCAGTGTCCGCACCCCTCGTCGTTCCAGCTGTTCGCGCGCGTGCGGGTCGGCCATGCCGGCCGCCCATGGTCCGAAATTCACGCTGCAACCGGCGATGCCCTGCTCGCGCAGCCGCCAGGTCAGACCGTCGAGGAAGGCATTGGCCGCGCCGTACGCGCTCTGGCCATAGCTGCCCCACACCGACGAGATCGACGATGTGGAGACGAAGAAGTCCAGCGGCAGACCCTCGACGGCTTCGCTCAGATACCAGGCGCCCCACACCTTGCCGCCGAACACCCGATCCAACTCGGCGGCCTCCAGGGTGGCCAGCGGTGTCGTGCTGTTCTCGCCTGCTGCGTGCACGATGCCCGCCAGCGCCGGCAACTCGGCGCGCACCGTCGCGATCAGGTGGGCGATGTCGTGCGGGTTGGCGACATCGGCGGTTATCACGCGCACGGCACAACCGTGCGTGGCCGTGATATCGGCGATGCGCTTCTGTGCCGCCTCGTTCGGTGCACGCCGGCTGGTCAGTACCAGCTGCTTGGCGCCGTGTGCGGCGAGGTGCGCGGCGATCTCAAGGCCGAGCGAGCCCAACCCGCCGGTGATCAGATAGGTTGCCTCGGAACGCAATTCCAGCGGCTTCGGGTTGGGCTGACCGGTGCGCCGGACCAGTCGTGGAACCCAGACCTGCCGACCGCGGAGAACGATCTGGTCCTCACCGCGGGGCAGGCCGGGAATCTGGCGGATCAGTTCCGGCCACTCCTGGGCATCTCCGCTCAGATCGGCGAGCCCACCCCACACCTGGGGATATTCGAGGGCGACCGCGCGGCCGAAACCCCACAGCAGGGTCTGTTCGGGGGCCACCGCATCGCCTTCGGCGACCCGTTGTGCCTGCCGTGTCACGGTCCAGATGGGTGTGCGCACCCCGGCGGTGGCGGCCGCACGGAACAACCGCTGGGTTCCGCCGAGGACCCGGTGCTGCATCCGCAGCAGGGTCTGCATCGACGGGGCGGTGTGGGAGTCCAAGGCGGCGACATGCAGGATGCGGACCTCGGGTTCGTCCTGCACCGCCGAGGCCAGATCGGTCACCAGGCGTTGCTCGTCGGCATCGGAGACCGGGAGTGCCACCAGTCGGTGGCGGTGGCCCATGGCCGCCACGGCATCGACAAGCCCGGCGATGGCCGTCGTGTCGTCACCGATGAGCACCCAGGTGGCGTCCGTTGCCGTCGACGCGGAGCGTGCGCCGGCCTGCTGCCAACGGATCTCGTAACGGGCATCGCCGATCGACTGCGCGTCGCGTTGCCGATTGTGCTGTGCGGCAAGCTTGCTCAGGGCGTCCACGGTTGCCTGATTGACATCGGATCCATCGAGCAGTGCGGCCAGTTCGGCGATTCGGCCGTCTTCGAGCAGTCGAACGGCTTCGGTGCGCGGCGCGTCGTCGGTCCAACCCGTCCGGCCCTTGTCGGCCTGCTTGTCCTTGAACCAGTACTGGCGGTGCTGGAACGGATAGGTGGGCAGGTCGAGCTTGTGCGCCGGCCGGTGCACCACGGCATCGAAATCGGGCAGGTGTCCGGCGATGTAGGCCTGGGCCAATGCGTCGATGACCTGACGATGATCGGCGCCGTTCTGGCGCATGGAGGCGATCGCCCGTGGGGTGTGGGTCGGATCCGGCCAGGCACGCATGGCGGCGGCGGTCAGCACCGGCTGCGGGCCGACTTCCAGCAACACCGCGCATCCGAGTTCGGCCAATGTCGCCACGCTCTTGGCGAATTCGACAGGCTGCCGGGCGTGCCTACGCCAGTAGGCGCCGTCGAGCTTTGCGGTCCTGCCGAGCGCGGCCCCGGTGCGATTGCACACCAGAATTCGTTGCGGCGCCTTGTACTCGAACTGATTGGCAAATGACTCGAAGGCGTCCAGCGCCGGGTCGAGCAGTGCGGAGTGGAACGCATGGCTGGTGTCGAGCCAGTCGCAACGCACTCCGTCGTCGGCCAGCCCGGCGATAGCCTTCTCCAGATCCGTTGCAGGACCGGATAGTACGGTGTTCGCGCCGTTGTAGGCAGCCACCGACAGGCTCGGATACTGATCGACCAGACGCTCGACCCTGTCGGGATCGGCGAAGATGGCTGCCATCCGACCACCGGCAGGCAGCTCACCGAACAGTCGGCCACGTTCGGCGAGCAGTCGGATGCCGTCCTCCATGCTGAAGACGCCGGCGACGCAGGCCGCCGAATACTGGCCGACACTGTGGCCGAGCACGATATCGGGTTGCAGGCCCCAGGATTCCCACAGCCGGGCCAGGCCCATCTCGACCGCGAAGATCGCGGGCTGGGCGTACTGGGTCAGCCGGATCGTCGCGTCACCCTCGGGGGCGTCGAAGATCAGGTCGAGCAACGGGATGTCGAGTGCATTCGCGCATCGGGTCATGGTGTCGGCGAAGACCGGTTCGGTCTCGAAGAGCTGCCGTGCCATCCCGGCGTACTGACTGCCCTGTCCGGGGAACAACCACGCGGTCTTGGGCGCGTCGACGCAGTCACCGCGCACCAGACCCGGCGCGGGGCGGTCGTCGGCCAACGCACCGAGCAGTTCGCGTGCCGATTCCAATGAGTTGACCACCAGCGCGGCCCGGTGCTCGAGGTGGGCCCGGCCGGCGCCGGCGGTCAGGCAGACATCGGCCAGGGTGGCCTCGGGGTGCTCGCCGAGCCAGTTGCGGTACTCCTCGGCGGCCTGCACCAACGCGGCGGGTGTGCGCGCGGACAGCGGCAGCAGCATGAACCGCCGGTCGTCGCCGGCGGCGGTCCCGGCCGGCACGGTTTCGGGCGCTTCCTCGAGGATGACGTGGGCATTGGTGCCGGAGAAGCCGAACGAGCTGACCCCGGCCAGTCGTGGCCGGTCCGAGCGCTGCCAGGCGGTCGCCTCCTCCACGACGCGGACCGGGATGCGGTCCCACGGGATGTGCGGGGATGGGTGCTGGAAGTTCAGGTGCTTGGGCAACTCCTGGTTCTCCAGCGCCAAGACCACCTTGAGCACCCCGGCGATACCGGCGGCGGCCTCCAGGTGGCCGATGTTGGTCTTGGCCGAGCCGATGAGCAGCGGCTGATCGCGGTCCTTGCCGAGGGCGGCCGCGGCGGCCTGGACCTCGATGGGATCGCCGAGGGACGTGCCGGTGCCGTGCGCCTCCAGGTAATCGATATCCCCGGGTGCCACGCCGGCACGGTGCAGCGCCTCGGAGATGACGCGTTGCTGGGCGACGCCGTTGGGAACGGTCAGACCACCCGAGGCGCCGTCCTGGTTGACCGCGCTGCCGCGGATCACGGCGCGGATCCGGTCGCCGTCGCGCACCGCGTCCTCAAGGCGCTTGATCACGATGACACCGCACCCCTCGCCGCGGACGTATCCGTCGGCAGCGGCGTCGAACGTCTTGCACTTGCCGTCGGGAGCCAGCATCCGGGACTGCGAGAACGTGATCATGGTGGCCGGGCTGAGCAGTACGTTCGCGCCGCCCGCCAACGCCATATCGCATTCGCCCAACTGCAGCGCCTGGCAGGCCTGGTGGATGGCGACAAGGGAAGAACTGCAGGCGGTGTCGACGGTGACGGCCGGGCCGTGCAGGCCGAGCCGGTAGCTGATCCGCCCGGCACCGGCGGCGCCCGAGGTGCCGATGGCCAGGTACGCCTCGACCTCGGGATAGTTCAGCTCAGAGGAGGCCATGGCCAGGTAGTCGTGCGTGGACAGCCCGACGAACACGCCGGTCTTGGTGTTGGCCAATGCCGTTGGCGCGGTACCCGAATGCTCGACCGCCCGCCACGAGGTCTCCAGCAGCAGCCGGTGCTGCGGGTCCATCAGGCGCGCCTCGCGGGCGGACACGCCGAAGAACGGTGCGTCGAACCCGGTCACGTCGTCGACGAACCCTGCGCGCCGCGTGACGACCTTGCCCGGCGCCCCTGGATCGGCGTCGAAGAACTCGTCGATGTCCCAGCGGTCCGCCGGGATCGGGGATACCGCGTCACGGCCGCCGCGCAGGACGTCCCAATAGGCGGATGCGTCGGTCGCTCCGGGCAGTCGGGCGGCGTAGCCGATGATCGCGAATCGGGTCGGCTCGGCGTGCTCGGTCTCGGCCATCAGGTGTACTCCCCGCTTCGGTCTGATGAACTGTGGATGATGAGATATGGGTGCCAGGGTCCAGACCCCGTGCAGTGGCCTCGGTTGCCTGTGCAACGATCACTGCCGCTCATCTGCCGGCATTCACCGCCGGTACCTTACTCGGCGGTCAGTATTGCATGTACCGTGCTATCGCACGCGGTTTCATGACCGCCGTCGAGGGCCCCTGCCGGGCGGCCCCGCGTGCCGACAGCCGCTATCGTGAAGTCGCCTTCGGTTTTGCCCATCCGCTCACCGTCGACGCAAAGACCCCGGAGGGACCAGGTTGCACATCGGGAAGATCACGATCGGAACGATCGATGATTGGACGCCGGCCCCAGGTGTCGTGACGTCCTGGCATCCGACCAGCGCGGCGATGGCAAAGGCCCGCCAGGCGCCGGTCAGCTCGGTCCCTGTCAGCTATATGCAGGGACAGCACATCCGCGGCGTCTACGAGCAGGCCGCCAAGGGGTTGGACTACTCGCGGCAGATCATCGCCACCTGCGAGGTCCCGGGCGTCTGCGATATCGATGCGATGAACCACGCCCTGAACTCCTATCTGCGCAGGCATGACACGTACCGCAGTTGGTTCGCCTACGACGGGTCCGGCGATATCGTGCGGCATACCATCGTCGACCCGGCCGATATCGAGTTCGAGCCCATCGTCCACGGTGAGATCACCACCGAGGATGCCCGCAAACACATCGTGGACATCCCGTCGCCGCTGGAATGGGGGTGCTTCTCGTTCGGAATCGTGCAGAGCGAGGATCATTTCGATTTCTACGCCAGCATCGACCACGTCCATGGTGATGCCGCCCTGATCGGTATCACCATGCTCGAGGCGCACGGCATGTACACCTCGCTGACCACCACCGGCCAGCCCATGCCGTTGCCAGAAGCCGGCCACTTCGACGACTTCTGCCTACAGGAACGCGAACGTACCGCCGCGCTGACCGTCGATTCGCCCGAAGTCCGGGCCTGGATCGAGTTCGCCGAGAACAACAACAACAGCATGCCGGAGTTCCCGCTGCCGCTGGGCGATCCCTCGGTGCCGACGGTGGCCGATATGGTCGGGGAGATGCTGCTCGATGCCGAGCAGACCGAGCGTTTCGACGCCGCCTGCGTCGCCGCCGGTGTCCGGTTCGTCGGCGGCCTGTACGCCTGTACCGCCATGGTCGAGCATGAGCTGACCGGCGCGGCAACGTATTACGGTCTGACACCGCGCGACACCCGGCGGACCTCGGACAATTTCATGACGCAGGGCTGGTTCACCGGCCTGGTGCCGCTGACCGTGCCGATCGCCGCGACGACGTTCGCCGAGGCCGCCTGGGCGGCGCAGACATCCTTCGACACCGGCCTCGAGCTGGCCCGCGTTCCGTACTACCGCGTGCTGGAACTGGCACCATGGCTGGACAACCCGCGCCCGAACTTCCCGGTGTCGAACTTCCTGCACGGGGGTGCCGCGCCCTTGAACGCCGTTCTCGCGGCGGCCGAGATGGGTTACTCGAACAACATCGGCATCTATTCCGACGGCCGGTTCTCCTATCAGTTGACGGTGTATGTGTTCCGCTACGGCGCGGGCACCGCGATGGCGGTCATGTTCCCGGACAACGAGGTCGCCCAGAAATCGGTCACCCGCTACATCGCGACGATGAAATCGGTGATCGAGCAGGTGGCCGAGACCGGGGACTGGGGTCGTTTTGGTTAAGCCGGTGTGCCGGTTCGGTGAGGGGCAGTAGTGGGGGACGTGTGCGTCGGTTAGCCGGTTTTGTGGTGCGGTGGCCGCTGGCCGTCATCGGTATCTGGGTGGCCCTTGCGGTGGCACTGCCACTTGCCGTCCCCAGTCTGAACGAGATGGCGCAGCGCAATCCGCTGTCCATGCTTCCGGGTGACGCGCCGTCGAATATCGCCGCCCGCCAGATGGCGGACGCATTCCAGGAGCCGGGCACCGACGACCTGCTGCTGGTCGTGCTGACCGACGAGGACGGTCTCGGTCCCGAGCACGAGGCGACGTATCGCAAGTTGGTCGACGCGCTGCGCGACGATCAGCAGAACGTCGTCATGCTGCAGGAATTCATCGGAACCCCCGCTCTGCGTTCGACTTTGACCAGCAAGGACGACAAGTCCTGGGTACTGCCGGTCGGTTTGGCCGGAGCGCTGGGTACCCCGCAGTCCTACCAGTCGTTCAAGCAGGTCTCCGACCTGATCGAGCAGACCACCGCGGGCGGCCCGCTGGAGGTGCACCTGGCGGGCCCGGCCGCGACCGTGGCGGACCTGACCGTCGCGGGCGAGAACGATCGCCTGCCCATCGAGATCGCCATCGCCGTGCTGGTGCTGTTGGTGCTGCTGATCGTCTACCGCAACCCGGTCACGATGCTGCTTCCGCTGGCCGGGATCGGCATGTCCCTGGTGATCGCCCAGGCCTCGGTGGCCGGGCTGTCCGAACTCACCGGGCTCGGGGTGTCCAACCAGGCGATGATCCTGCTCAGCGCCATCATCTTCGGCGCGGGCACCGACTACGCGGTATTCCTCATCAGCCGATATCACGACTTCGTGCGCAAGGGCGAGGACTCCACCGACGCGGTCCGCGCCGCGCTCGGTTCGGTCGGCAAGGTCATCACGGCCTCGGCGGCCACCGTCGGCCTCACCTTCCTGGCGATCAGCTTCGCCGAGATGGGCATCTTCTCCACCGTCGGCGTGTCCTCGGCCGTCGGTGTCTTTGTGGCCTACCTGGCCGCGATGACGCTGCTTCCCGCGTTGCTGACACTCGTGGGACCCCGGGGCTGGATCGCACCCCGCAAGGAGTTGACCGCGCGGCTGTGGCGCCGTTCGGGAACGCGCATCGTGCGGCGACCGTGGACTCATCTGGTGGGCAGCCTGCTGGTGTTGCTCCTGCTGGCCGGGCTGTCCGGTTTCGCCACCTTCAACTATGACGACCGCAAGGCCGTGGCCGACTCGGAGCCGAGTTCGCTGGGCTACGCGGCGCTGGAGAAGCACTTCGACATCAACCAGTCGATCCCGTCCTATGTGCTGATCCACTCGGACAAGGACCTGCGCAACCCGGCCGCACTGGCAGATCTGGAGCAGCTCGCCGAGCGCATCACCCAGTTGCCCGATATCCAGATGGTCACCGGTATCACCCGGCCGCTGGGGTCGGTACCGCCGGAGTTCCGGGCCACCTATCAGGCCGGCATCGTCGGTACCCGCCTGGCCGATGGCGCCAAGATGATCAGCGACGGCTCCAAGGATCTGAACCGGCTCTCCAGCGGCGCGAACACCCTGGCGGGCAGCCTCGGCGATGTGCGCGGACAGATCACCGATATCGCGGGCAGTCTCAAGCAGATGGTGGACGCGTTCGCCGCCCTGCGCGGGCAGTACGGCGGCGACAAACTCGTCAAGAACGTCGATGTGGCGGCCAAGCTGGTGGCCAGCATCAACCGACTGGGTAACTCCATGGGCGTGAACCTGATGGCGACCAGGGACATGTTCGCCTGGGTGCCGCCGGTGCTGGCCGCCCTGCACGGCAACGTGGTGTGCGATCTGGACGTCTCGTGCAGCCAGACCCGGATCCACCTGTCCCGGCTGGCCGCGGCACGCAACGACGGCACACTGGACGAGATCGAGGATCTGGCAGGCCAGCTGGAGTCGTTGCAGGACCGCCAGTCGCTCAACGCCGCACTGCAGCAGGTCGGTACCGCCTTCACCCGATTGACCAAGGCCATGCAGGCGATGGGCCTGGACAGCCCGGCCGGTGCCGAGGCGACGCTGGCGCAGTTGCAGCAGGGTGCCGAACGCTCGGCCAGCGGCAGCCGGCAGGTGGCCGACGGGGTGGACCAGGTCGTCGACCAGATTCAGCTGATGCGCTCCGGGCTCGACCAGGCCGCGGCGTTCTTGCTGACCATGGCCGAGAACGCCAACTCGCCCGCGATGTCGGGCTTCAACATTCCGCCGGAGGTCCTGCAGTTGGAGGATTTCAAGGCGGCCACCAAGGCCTATGTGTCCCCGGACGGGCATTCGGCGCGCTATCTGGTGTTCACCAAGCTCGACCCGTTCAGCCCGGCCGCGATGGATCAGGTCAAGGACATCGAGGACGCCGCGCGCGGCGCCCTGCCCAACACCGAACTGTCGGACGCCACGGTGTCGATGGGCGGCTACCCGGTGGCACTGGCCGACACCCGTGACTACTACGAGAACGACATCCGCTACATCGTGGTCGTCACCGTGATCGTCGTGCTGATCATCCTGATGCTGCTCCTGCGGGCGCTCATCGCACCGCTGTATCTCGTTGGTTCCGTGGTGATCTCATACTTCGCCGCGCTCGGCCTCGGCGTGCTGCTGTTCCAGGTGATCCTCGACCAGCAGTTGCACTGGTCGGTGCCGCCCCTGGCGTTCGTGGTGTTGGTGGCCGTCGGCGCCGACTACAACCTGTTGCTGGTGTCCCGGATGCGGGACGAGGCTCCGGCGGGCAGATTCGGCATCATCCGCACCCTCAGCTCGACCGGTGGTGTCATCACCGCGGCCGGTCTGATCTTCGCCGCGTCGATGTGGGGCCTGTTGTTCTCCAGCATCGGTACTGTGGTGCAGGGCGGGTTCGTCATCGGCATCGGCATTCTGCTGGACACCTTCCTGGTCCGTACCGTCACCGTGCCTGCCATGGCCACGTTGGTCGGCCGGGCGAACTGGTGGCCATCTCGACTCACGGCGCGAGGGAGCAGCAGGGCATGAGGAAACTTCTCGCGGCGACCACCGCCCTCCTGACGATCGCGGCGACGGGTTCGTCGGGCGCCGCGATCGCGACCGCCGAGCCAGCCCCGCCGCCGGCCCCGAGTCCTGCGGTCCCCGGCCCCGCAGGCCCGGGTAACGCCCGCACCATCGAGGGTCGCGGCTACGCACTCGGCGGTGCCCACGTGCTCGGCATCCCCTACGACGAATACATCATGCGCACGGGCGCCGAGTGGTTCCCCGGTCTGAAACGCCAGATCGTCGACTACCCGGCCGGTCAGGTCCAGGGCCACACCCTGGAGCGGCTGTTTCCCGGTATCGGGCGGCTGGATGATCAGTTCCCCGGGCTGGGCATCGACGGGCCGAGTTACGGCGAGTCCATCGATGTCGGGGGACCCAACCTTGTCAACGCCATCCGCCAGGGCGGTCCGGGCATGGCGATCGGCCTGTCCGAGGGCGCGTCTGTCCTCGAGGACGTCAAGATCCGGTTGGCCAACGACCCGACCGCCCCGCCGCCGGACCAGCTCGCGTTCGCGACCTACGGCAACCCGGTCGGCAAGCACGCTTTCGGCGAGAGCTTCCTGAGCCAGAATTTCCCGGTGGGCAGCGTCGTGCCGTCGCTGGATTACCGGATGCCGCCCGAGGTGGAGAGCCAGTACGACACCCACCTGTTCGTCTCGGCGTATGACAGCATCGCCGACTGGCCGCAGCGCTCGGACAACTGGATCTCGGTGGCCAATGCGATCGTCGGTCTGGCGACCGGGCACACCGCCGTCGCCTTCACCAATCCGAAAATGGTTCCGCCGCAAAACATCCGTACCACGGTGAACTCGCGCGGAGCGCGTACGACGACCTACATGATCCCCGAGGAGCACCTGCCGCTGGTGCTGCCGTTCAAGTATCTCGGCGTCGACCAGAAGACCTTGATCGAGCTGGACAAGGTTCTGCAGCCCTATGTCGATGCCGGTTACACCCGCAACGACAATCCGGCGACGGCGCCGATCACGGTCGACCCGGTGAACGGTTATGACCCGGCAGAGGTCACCGCGCCGGCCACCCAGGCCGCGTTCGGTGGCGGGGCAGATCCGGTGTCGCAGTTGATGGCCGGGCTGCAGTACGTGCTGAACAATCAGCCGCCGCCCAAGCCCTAGCAGCCCGCTACAGACCGGCGAACCCGACCGCCAGCAGCACCAGGCCCACCATGGCGACCAGTGCGGCCACCGCGCGCCTGCCCTGCGAGCGCAACCAGTCGTTGAACCGGGCGAGCGTGGCCCGGGTCCGCTCAGGTGCCAGAACGTAAGCGATCAGCGGGATTTCGACCAGCGCGAAGGCCACGGTGTTGAACACCAGCAGGGCGGCCAGTTGGGTTCCGACGCTGACGCCGGCGGCACCGATGACGGCGAGGGCGGCCAGATAGTCCACCGAGGGCAGCGCGATGCCCAGCCCGGCCGCCCCCGCCACCCACAGCGAGCGGCCGTCCAGTGCCCGACGCACCCAGCCCGGTGGGGTGCGCGGTTTGCCCTTGGTGGCGGCGATGATCGCGGCGACCAGCAGCGCGCCCACTCCGATGACGATCTGCACCTTGGGCAGCGTGAACCGGGCGGAGTCCGGCAGGTGGGCATCCAACACCAGCAGTACCACCGCGCCGACGACGAGGCCCATGGAGAAGCCGCCTGCCAAGAAGGCGGCCAACTGTAGTTGTGGGCGTGGCCGATTCAGCATCACCACCGACATGCCGACGCGGAAGGGCTCCAGGCTGACCGCGACAGCCATGACCAGGAGGGTGATCCACATCGGTTGGCGCTACGCGTCCAACCGGACGAACTGTCCCTGTCGGTACAGCTGGACACACGCCGAGCGGCGGATCTTTCCGCTGGTGGTGGTCGGGATCGAGCCCGGCTCGACCAACACGATATCGGCAACCTGCAGGCCGTGCGCGCGGGAAATCGCAGCGGTCACGGTGCTTTTCAGATCATCGAGGTCGTGCTCGCGATTCTTCAGCTCGACTACGGTGACCAGTTTCTCGGCCTGTTCGTCGGCCACCGCGATCGCCGCCACCCGGCCGCGGGTCAGATCCGACACCGTGGCCTCGATATCGTCGGAATAGTGGTTGCGGCCGCGGACGATGAGCATGTCCTTGATGCGGCCCACGATGAACAGTTCGCCCTCGGAGATGAATCCGCGGTCCCCGGTGCGTAGCCAGTCCGACGTCGGCACATCGGCCGGGCCGTCGACAAGCGTTGCGCCGAAACCGGTTCCGGTCTGGTCGGGCTTGTGCCAGTACCCGGCGGACACATTCGCGCCGTGTGTCCAGATCTCGCCGACGGTGCCGTGCGGGCATGGTGTGCCGGTCTCGGCGTCGACGATCAGGACCAGCGGGGAGGACTCGGGCAGGCCGTAGCGCAGCAGCGGTGTGCCGCCCGGTGCGCGGATCGCGTGCCCCTGCGCCAGCTGATCGGTGTCGAATTCCATGGCCTCCGGCGCTCGTCCACGGCTACCGCTGGCCACGAACACCGTCGCCTCGGCCAGGCCGTAGGACGGCATCAGGGCTTCCGGCCGGAAACCGAGGGGGCCGAACCGATCGGTGAACCGGGCGACCGTCGGTGGGTGCACCCGCTCGGCACCGCAGATGATGCTGAGGACGCCGCCGAGGTCCAGGTCCGCGGTCTCGGCTTCGGTGCTGCGCCGCGCGGTGAGGTCCAGTGCGAAGTTCGGACCACCGGTCACCACGTAGGAATGTCGTGCCATGGTCTGCACCCAGCGCGCCGGGCGGGTCAGGAACGCGATCGGACTCATCAGGTCGGCCTGGCACCCGCCAAGGATGGGCGCCGCCACTCCGAGCATGAGGCCCATATCGTGGTAGAAGGGCAACCAGGAGACCAGTGCGCAGCCCGGCGGGAATACGCCGTCGAACTGGGCCAGATAATCGGGCATCAGCTGTTCGAAGTTGGCGACCAGGTTACGGTGGCTGATCATCACCCCGGCCGGGGCGCGAGTGGACCCCGAGGTGTACTGCAGATAGGCGATGTCCGGGCCATCGGGGATGTCCGCGGTGTCGATGGGTTCACGGCCGTCGAGGTCCAGGGTGTCCACCGATACCACCGCGGTCATCGCGGCCCCGTCGTCGACGTACTGGGTCGCGATGTCCGACAGCGCGGCCGTCGTCAGCACCACCGCCGGTTGGGTGTCGGCCACCACGGCACTTGTGCGCTCGTCGTGAGAGCCGGGCACCGGCGCCGAGAGCGGGACGGCGATGAAGCCCGCCTGCATGGCGCCCAGGAACGCCACGATGTAGGGCAGGCCCTGCGGGGCGATGATCAGTGCGCGTTCCCCGGGGGCGCCGTGCTGGCTGATCTCGTCGGCCAGGTTGCGGGTGCGGCGGTAGAGCTGACCCCAGGTCAGCGTTTCGGGCACACCGTCGGGATCACGGTCGTAATCGGTGAAGGTGAAGGCAAGGCCGTCAGGTGTGTCACCAGCGCGGTCCCGCAGCACGGTCAGGATGGACGCGTTGGGCATGGGGGTCAGGCTACTCAAAGGTTGTGGTCAGCCTGAGCGTGACCATGGCACCGGGCGCGGATCGAGGCCAAGATGAGGGGGTGTCCTGTCTGCAGGCGGCGTATCCGGTCGCGTCCGGCGAGGCCGATCGAGGTCGTCGGTTACCCCGGCGGCACCGCGCGCGGTCACCCCGATCACGCCACGACGCACCGTTACATGTGAAGATGGAAGTGTTATGAGTGACACTGAACTGAGCCCGGCCTCGCTGCGTGAGGCATTCGGGCATTTCCCGACCGGCGTCATCGCCATCGCCGCCGAGGTCGACGGCGTGCGGATCGGCCTGGCGGCCAGCACGTTCGTACCGGTGTCGCTGGACCCGCCGCTGGTGTCGTTCTGCGTGCAGAACTCGTCGGAGACGTGGCCCAAGCTGAAGAATCTTCCGTCGCTGGGCATCAGCGTGCTGGGCGAGTCGCATGACGCGGCAGCGCGCACGTTGGCTGCCAAGACCGGCGACCGCTTCGCCGGCCTGGAGACCCAGTCGCGGGAGACCGGCGCAGTGTTCGTGCACGGCACCAGCGTGTGGCTGGAGAGCACGATCACCCAGGAAGTGCCCGCCGGTGATCACACCATCGTGGTGCTACAGGTCAGCGATATCGTCGTTCACGATGTGCCGCCGATCGTGTTCCATCGCAGCACTTTCCGCAAGCTCGGCAATTAGGGCCTGGCGGCCAGCTGCTCGCGGTATCCGCTGATCCGCCGGTCCAGCTCGGCGGCGTCGCCCGGGCGGCCCTCCTTGCGGGCAAGCTGCGCGCGGACCGTGAGCTCGCGGATGGCGGTGCGAATATCGTTGACGCTGATCGTTTCTCGCTGTGACATGAGGCGGCCTTCTCATCGCTGATCGGACGGTTGTGGTCTGTGTCACCAACCGTACGCCTGATGTCGGGCGCCGCCCAGGTATCGCGCCGAGGTGATTCATCTCGGTGACTCTGCGCCCAGGGCGCGTGCTACTCGCACTTCTGCGCCGTGCGCGCAGAGTCAGCGGCAGGAGCTACCGCCGGAAGAGCTTGTTGCCCAGCCAGACGATCGGGTCGTACTTGCGGTCGGCCACACGCTCTTTCATCGGGATCAGCGCATTGTCGGTGATCTTGATGTGCTCGGGGCATACCTCGGTGCAGCACTTGGTGATGTTGCAGTAGCCCAGCCCGAACTCGTCCTGGGCCATCTCCTGACGGTCGACGGTGTCCAGCGGATGCATGTCGAGTTCGGCGATGCGCATGTGGAACCGCGGACCGGCGAAGTTCTCCTTGTTCTCCTCGTGGTCACGCACCACGTGGCAGACGTTCTGGCACAGGAAGCACTCGATGCACTTGCGGAACTCCTGGCTGCGGTTCACGTCCTCCTGCTGCATCCGGTACTCGCCGGGCTGCAGATCCTTCGGCGGGGTGAACGACGGGATCTGGCGCGCCTTCTCGTAGTTGAAGGACACGTCGGTGACCAGATCACGCATCACCGGGAAGGTCCGCAGTGGGGTGATCGTGACGGTCTCGTTCTCGTCGAAGGTCGACATGCGCGTCATGCACATCAGCCGCGGCCGGCCGTTGATCTCCGCCGAACACGACCCGCACTTGCCCGCCTTGCAGTTCCACCGCACCGCCAGGTCGCCGGCCTGGGTGGCCTGTAACCGGTGCACGATGTCGAGCACCACCTCGCCGTCGTTGACCTCGACGGTGTAGTCCTGCAGGTCACCGCCGGACTCGTCGCCCCGCCATACCCGTAGGTTCGCGTTGTAAGCAGCCATGATCAGCCCTTCCGGTCCGGGTGTGCGGCCAGTTGGTCATCGGTGTAGTACTTCTCGAGTTCGGACAGTTCGAAGGTCGCCAGCAGGTCGGGCCGCATCACCGGTTGTTCCTCGGGGGTGACGACGACGTCGGGCACCACCGGGTCGCCGGGCTTGTCGCCCGCACCGTCGACGGTCTTGCAGACCAGCAGCTTGTTGCGCCAGGTGCGGTCCATCTGCGGATGGTCGTCGCGGGTGTGTCCGCCGCGGCTCTCGGTGCGCTGTAGTGCGGCCTTGGCGACGCACTCGCTGACAAGCAGCATGTTGCGCAGGTCGATGGCCAGGTGCCAGCCCGGGTTGAAGACTCGGCCGCCCTCGACGACGACGTTGGCGTAGCGCTTCTTCAACTCGTCGATCTTGGCCAAGGCTTCCTGGAGCTCACCCTCCTTGCGGATGATGCCGGCCAGGTCGTTCATCGACTCCTGCAGCTCGGCGTGCAGTGTGTACGGATTCTCCGGGTTGGCCTTGGGCTCGAATGGATCGAGCGCCAGCTCGGTCGCCCGGTTGAGCGCATCCTCGGACACCGTCGGACGGGTCTGCGCGGACAGCGCCCGCACGTAGTCGGCGGCGCCGAGACCGGCGCGCCGGCCGAACACCAGCAGATCCGAGAGCGAGTTGCCGCCGAGCCGGTTGGAGCCGTGCATACCGCCCGAACACTCGCCGGCGGCGAACAGGCCCGGCGTGGCGGCACCGCCGCTGTCCGGGTCGACCTCGATACCGCCCATCACGTAGTGGCAGGTCGGACCGACCTCCATCTCGTCCTTGGTGATGTCGACCTCGGCGAGCTCGATGAACTGGTGATACATCGACGGGAGTCGGCGCTTGATCTCCTCGGCCGGCATACGCGAGGCGATGTCGAGATACACCCCGCCGTGCGGGGTTCCGCGGCCCGCCTTGACCTCTTCGTTGATGGCGCGGGCCACCTCGTCGCGGGGGAGCAGATCAGGGGTGCGGCGCGCGGAGTCGTTGTCCTTGAGCCACTGGTCGGCTTCCTCTTCGGTCTCGGCGTACTGGCCCTTGAAGACGTCGGGAATGTAGTCGAACATGAAGCGCTTGCCCTCGGAGTTCTTCAACACTCCGCCGTCACCACGCACACCCTCGGTGACCAGGATGCCCTTCACCGACAGCGGCCAGACCATCCCGGTGGGGTGGAACTGGATGAACTCCATGTTGATCAGGCCGGACCCCGCTCGCAGCGCCAAGGCGTGGCCATCGCCGGTGTACTCCCAGGAGTTCGACGACACCTTGAAGCTCTTGCCGATCCCGCCGGTGGCCAGCACGATCGCAGGCGCCTCGAACAGCACGAACTTGCCGGTCTCGCGGTAATAGCCGAAGGCCCCTGCCACTCGATCGCCATCTTTGACGATCTCGGTGATCGAACACTCGTGGAACACCCGGATGCGCGCGTCGTAGTCGCCGAGTTCGCGCTTGTCCTCCTGCTGCAGCGAGACGATCTTCTGCTGCAGGGTGCGGATGATCTCCAGGCCGGTGCGGTCGCCGACGTGCGCCAACCGCGGGTAGGTGTGGCCGCCGAAGTTACGCTGGCTGATCTTGCCGTCCTTGGTGCGGTCGAACAGCGCCCCATAGGTTTCCAGCTCCCAGACCCGGTCCGGGGCCTCCTGGGCGTGCAGTTCGGCCATTCGCCAGTTGTTCAGGAACTTGCCGCCGCGCATGGTGTCACCGAAGTGCACCTGCCAGGAATCCTTGGTATTGACATTGCGCATGGCCGCGGCGCAACCGCCCTCGGCCATCACGGTGTGCGCCTTGCCGAACAGCGATTTCGTCACCACGGCCACGCGCAGGCCGCGCTCGCGGGCCTCGATCACCGCGCGTAGTCCTGCCCCGCCGGCACCGATCACGACGACGTCGTAGGTGTGCCGTTCCAGGTCACCCATTGAGAATCCTCACTAATCCGTAATTGAGTTGTCAGCCAACGAATCTCAGGTCGGGGAACCAGCCCGCGGCCAAAGCCATGACATAGAAGTCGGTGAACATCAGGGTGCCGAGGGTGATCCACGCGTACAGCTTGTGCCGGGTGTTCAGCTTGCTGATCTGCGTCCACATCCAATACCTGACGGGGTGCTTGGAGAAATGCTTGAGCCGCCCGCCCGCGACGTGCCGGCAGGAGTGACAGGACACCGTGTAGGTCCACAGCAGCAGCACGTTGATGACGAGGATCAGGTTGCCCAGCCCGAAGCCGAATCCGCCGTCGGGCTTGTGGAAGGCGATGATCGCGTCGTAGGTGTTGATCACCGAGATCAGCACGGCCAGATAGAAGAAGTATCGGTGGGTGTTCTGGATGATCAGCGGGAATCGCGTCTCACCGGTGTACTTGGCGTGCGGTTCGGCGACGGCGCACGCGGTGGGGGACTGCCATACGGAACGGTAGTAGGCGCCGCGGTAGTAGTAGCACGTCAGCCGGAACAACAGCAGGAACGGCAGGGACACCGCCGCGTAGGGCAACCACCAGACATCCGGAATGAACTGACCGAAGTGGCTGGCTTCGGGCACGCAGCCGGTACTGACGCACGGTGAGTAGAACGGGGTCAGGTACCCGTACTCGGCGACGTAGTAGTTGTTCTGCATGAACGCCCGCACCGTCGCGTAGATGACGAACGCGGCGAAACCGAGATCGGTGATCAGCGGAGACTTCCACCACGCATCGGTGCGAAGCGTGCGCTCCTTGATCCGCGCTCTGGTTGGTGAGAAGACGCCGGTACCTTGAGGATTCGAGGTCGGTGCGCTCACTGATTCCCTCTTCTTCTGTTGTGTCGGGGCTCTTCACCCCTGCGGTCTAGCGGCTGCCGCCGAGACCCTCGTCATCGACACCGCTCCAGAAGTCTCTGGAGTAGTCGTGATCGGGGATGGTGATCTTCTCGGCGGCGCGGGGGTGCGCTGGTGCTCCACGCATCTCCAGTTCCGCGGCATCGATGTCCAACCGGTCGATATCGTTGAGCATGCGTTCGGCGTCGTTGACGATGCGGCGCATCGCGGGGGCGTCGCCATATCGGGCGCGCAGCGATGTGACGCAGCGGCGAAGGTTGCCGATGAGTTCGTGCAGTTCGGCAAGCTCGGTCGTGGTGGACAAGGGTGACCTCCTTGGGCTGAAGGGTGTCAAGGATCACAGTACGCATTCGATGTTAGCCACAACACGCACTTGAGAGTGAGACAGATCACGTCTATATCGCAGAAAGGCTCGAAAATGTCGAACGACGACCTCAAGCAGAAGGCGGCGGCACTGCTGGCGCTGCACCGCCCCGGCGACCCCGCGATCTTGCCGACGGTATGGGACGCCTGGTCGGCAAAGACCGTGGTCGACGCGGGTTTCACGGCATTGACCGTGGGCAGCCACCCGGTCGCCGACTCCGTCGGCAAACCCGACGGGGAGGGGATGAGTTACGACGATCTGGTCACCCGGGTCGCCCAGATCACCGGAGCGGTCGATGTCCCGATCTCGGTGGACATCGAATCCGGCTACGGCGAGTCGGCGGCCCGGCTGATCGAGGGGCTGCTGTCGGCGGGCGCGGTCGGACTCAACATCGAGGACACCGTGCATTCCGAGGGTGGGCGCATCCGGTCCGGTGAAGACCATGCCGCGTTGGTCGGGGACCTGCGCAAGGCGGCCGACGCCGCCGGCGTACACGTCGTGATCAATGCGCGCACCGATCTGTTCCTGCGGCAGGTCGGTGACGAGGCCGACCGGTTCGACCGTGCGGTGCACAAGCTCAGGCTGGCCGCCGACGCGGGCGCGGACAGTCTGTATCCGGTGGGTCGCCACGATGACGACACCTATCGTCGCCTCGTCGAGGCATTACCGCTGCCGGTCAACGCGATCGCGCTGCCGGGACAGGATGACCCGGCGCGGTTCGGGCCACTGGGTGTGGGTCGGATCAGCTTCGGCCCGTTCCTGCAGGGCGCGCTGACGAGCCGCATCACCGAGCTCGTCACCCCCTGGAAGTAGATCCCGCCCAACGGGGAGAACACGACGAGGCCCCGCGACATCTCGCGGGGCCTCGTTTCGTGCCGCTTACTTGGCGGTGATGGTGATGCGTTGGGGCTCGGTACCGGCGTACACGCCGGCCACCCGGACGGTCAGCACCCCGGCCTCGTATGAGGCGGTGACGGCCTCGCCGGTGACCTGCGCGGGCACCTTGAACGACCGGCGGAACGCGCCGTAGCGGACCTCGGAGAGGGTGCGGCCCTCGGAATGCTCGTCGCGGCGCTCTCCGTGGATCACCAGTTGTCCGCGGTCGAGTTCGACGTGCACGTCCTCGCTGAGAGCCTCGGTGCTGAAGCCGGGCAGTTCGAGGCGGACGACGGCATCGTCTCCGTCGCGGACCACCTCGGCGGCGGGGTGGAAGTCCGCCGAGACCGGCGCGGGGTTACCGAAGAAATCACGCAGCCAGACGTCGACCGGCGACGCGGGGCGGGTGCGTACGGGGGTGCTGCTCATCGGGATCGTCTCCTGTTTCTCGTGCTGATGGTGTCGGGTGACCAGCCCTGCGCCGGTCCTCTGAAAAGAGAACTTGAGTCGGTGGCGCTTAAGTTCCAACTGGGCGTTCGCCGTCAGCGAAGCACTCACACGTTCCGCGCCGGACATGTGAGGAAGCCGTGACGGCCACTTCACACGAGGGCACATTGCGGCAATATCGGCTTTCTACCGTCACCGGTATGAAGGCAGCCAAGCATGTGATCGTGGTCGGACACGGCATGGTCGGACACCGCTTCGTCGAGGCCCTGCGGGCCCGCGACGCCGAGGGCGCCTGGCGGATCACGGTGCTCTCCGAGGAGGCCGACGCCGCCTACGACCGCGTCGGTCTGACCGGTTACACCGAGCACTGGGACCGCACGCAGTTGGCGCTGCCCGGCAACGACTATGCCGGCGACAGCGCCGTGGCGCTACGACTTGCCATGCCCGCCAAGGCCATCGACCGGGAAGCCAAGACGGTGACCACGGTCGATGGTCAGCTCTTGAGCTATGACGCGCTGGTGCTGGCCACCGGCTCGTACGCCTTCGTGCCCCCGGTGCCCGGGCACGACCTGCCGCATTGCCATGTCTATCGCACCCTGGACGACCTGGATGCCATCCGCGCAGGCTCGCTCGCCGCGGCCAAGTCCAAGACCCCCGTCGGGGTGGTCATCGGCGGCGGGCTGCTCGGGCTGGAGGCGGCCAATGCGTTGCGCGCCTTCGGTTTGCAGACCCACGTGCTGGAGATGTCGCCGCATCTCATGGCCGCGCAGCTCGATCCGGCCGGCGGCGCCCTACTGAACCGGATGATCCGCAGCCTCGGTATCGAGGTGCACACCGGTGTCGGCACCGAGACCATCGCGCCGGCGCAGCGCAACAAGCCGCTGCGTAAATCCCAGGACGACGATGCCGTGCGCCTCACTCTCAACGACGGCACCAGCATCGACGCCGGCGTGGTCGTCTTTGCCGCCGGTGTGCGCCCCCGCGACGAACTCGCGCGCGCCGCCGGTCTGGACATCGCCCAGCGGGGCGGTGTGATGACCGACCGTGCTTGTGTGACAAGTGATCCCGCTATCTACGCAATCGGTGAGGTCGCCGCGATCGAGGGCCGCTGCTACGGCCTGGTCGGGCCGGGTTACACCAGCGCCGAGGTGGTCGCCGACCGATTGTTGGGCGGCGCGGCCGAGTTCGGCGAGGCCGATATGTCGACCAAACTCAAGCTGCTAGGTGTGGACGTCGCCAGCTTCGGTGACGCGCAGGGCCGCACACCCAACAGCCTCGACGTCGTCGTCAACGATCCGGTGAAACAGACCTACGCCAAGCTGGTGCTCTCCGATGACGCCAAAACCCTGCTGGGCGGGATCCTGGTCGGCGACGCCTCCGCCTATGGAGTGCTGCGCCCGATGGTGGCCAGTGAACTGCCCGGCGACCCGCTGTCGTTGATCGCACCCGCAGGTGACGGCGGTGCGGGTGCGCTGGGGATCGGCGCGCTGCCGGATTTCGCCCAGATCTGCTCCTGCAACAACGTCACCAAGGGCGATCTGAAGGAGGCCATCTGTGGTGGCTGCACCGATGTCGCCGGTCTGAAGAAGTGCACGTTGGCAGGCACGTCCTGTGGCTCCTGCGTGCCGCTGCTCAAGCAGCTGTTGGAGGCCGAGGGTGTCGAGCAGTCCAAGGCCCTCTGTGAGCACTTCAGCCACTCCCGCGCCGAGATGTTCGAACTGATCCGGGCGACCGAGATCCGCACCTTCTCCGGGCTGATCGAGAAGTACGGCACCGGAAAGGGCTGCGATATCTGCAAGCCCACCGTCGCCTCGATTCTCGCGTCGACCAGCTCCGACCATGTGCTCGACGGCGAGCAGGCGTCGCTGCAGGACTCCAACGACCATTTCCTGGCCAACATCCAGAAGAACGGCAGCTACTCGGTGGTGCCGCGTTCGCCCGGTGGTGAGATCACCCCCGAGCAGTTGATCCTGATCGGCGAGATCGCAAGGGACTTCGATCTGTACACGAAGATCACCGGTGGACAGCGCATCGACATGTTCGGTGCACGGGTGGACCAGCTACCCGAGATCTGGCGGCGTCTGGTCGAGGGCGGTATGGAATCCGGGCACGCGTACGGCAAGTCGCTGCGCACCGTCAAGAGTTGCGTCGGCAGCACCTGGTGCCGCTACGGGCAACAGGATTCGGTGGATATGGCCGTCGAGATCGAGAAGCGCTACCGAGGTCTGCGCGCACCACACAAGATCAAGATGGCGGTGTCCGGATGTGCCCGCGAATGCGCCGAGGCGCAGAGCAAGGACGTCGGCATCATCGCCACCGAGCAGGGCTGGAACCTCTACGTGTGTGGCAACGGCGGGATGTCGCCCCGGCACGCCCAGCTGCTGGCCGGTGATCTCGACGACGAGACGTTGATCCGCTACATCGACCGCTTCCTGATGTACTACATCCGCACTGCAGATCGGTTGCAGCGGACCGCACCGTGGTTGGAGGCGCTCGAGGGCGGCCTGGATCAGGTCCGCGACGTCGTGTGCAACGACTCCCTCGGCCTTGCCGCCGAGTTCGAGGAGGCGATGGCCAAGCACGTGGCAGGCTACGCCTGCGAATGGAAGGGCGTCCTGGACGATCCGGAGAAGCTGTCGCGCTTCGTGTCCTTCGTCAACGCCCCCGAGGTGGCCGACCCGACCATCGAGTTCACCGAGTCCTCGGGACGTAAGGTGCCCGTCGCCATCGGTATGCCGAAGTTCACGCCGCAGGAGGACCCGAAATGACCATTACCGATGATCGCAACGATGTTGCTGCCGAGGCGAATACGGACTGGACGACGGCGTGCTCACTGAACCGGTTGCTGCCCAACCGGGGCGCTGGGGTGTTGCTGCCAGGCGGTGTACAGGCAGCCCTGTTCCGCCTCGACGACGGATCGCTGCACGCAGTGGGCAATATCGACCCGTTCTCCGGCGCGGCGGTGATGTCGCGTGGCATCGTGGGAGACCGGGCCGGTCGGGCCTGCGTGCAGACGCCGATCAAGAAGCAGGCCTTCGCCTTGGATGACGGAGTCTGCCTTGATGATCCGGCGGTATCGCTGCCGGTCTACCGGACCAGGGTCACGCCGGACGGTCTTGTGCAGATCGCTGTGTGACGGCGGCCGCCCACTGGGCATCGCGGCCGGGGCCGGGATGGCGTACCACGTCACCGCGGCGCTGCAGCACGGTCAGGTTGCGATATACCGACTCGATAACGGCGCTTGAATTTCCCTGCCGCAGAACGTAATCGCGCAACTCGGCCGTCGTCATGGGCCGATCTTCCTGCTGCAATGCGCTCACCAACTGCGCGCGCAAACGCTCACTCTGCCCCACCGAAGCCATTTGCACGATCTTAGCCGAGCAGGTGGGTCGGGCCCGAATCGGCTGGTCAGGCCGCGGTCGACAACCGGACGGCGGCGGCGCGGCGGAACCGGCTGGCGATCAGCCGGACCATCCCCGGGTGGATGCCCAGCGGTTCGGCAACCAGGTCGGCGCCCGAGTTGCGCAACCGGTCCTGGAACAACCCGTCGGCCAGCAGATAGGACGCCACCGCGATCCGTGCCCCGCGGCCGTGTGCGCGTGCCACCTGCACCGCATCGGCCACCGTGGGCGTACCGGTGGCGGCATAACCGAGTTCCACCCGGTCGCCGATCAGCGCGGACAGCATGGCCGCGGTCTGACGCAGGTCGGACTGTGCGCTGCGATCCGATGTGCCCGCGGCGGCCATGACCACCGAATCGCCCGGGCGCCAGCCGGATTCCTGCAGCCGGTCGGCGAGTACGCGCACGGTGCCATGACACGGGCCCAGGGGCGGGGTGACCGTCACGGCAGGGTGTGTGCTGGCCTCGACGTGCGCCGGGACGTCGGCGCGAACATGGTAGCCACCGGCCAAAAAGGCCGGTACCACGACAGCGGGCCGGTCTGCTGGCAGTCTGTCGAGCACCTCCGACGGTGTCGGCCCGAGTACATCGACGAAAGCCACGTGGACCTCACGGTCCAGCAGATCCGAGACACGTTCGGCCAGTTGGCCGATCATGTCGACTCCGCCCGGTTTGCGGGTGCCGTGGGCCACCAGCACCGCGGAGGCATCGCGATTCATGACACTCCCATCGGATACTCGTCGACGGCCAGCCGGTAGCCCCGCTTGACCACGGTTGACACGATATTCTTGTCACCCAGCGCATTTCGTAACCGCAGCACCGCGGTCTCGACGGCGTGGGTGTCGGTGCCACTGCCCGGCAGAGCGTTGAGAAGGTCCTGGCGCGACACCACCGAGCCCGGCCGATGTGCAAGGGCGCGGATGGTGGCCATCCCCGCCGGCGGTAGTTCCTTGACCACATCGTCGACCAGTACGCAGGTGCCGCGGATCTCCAGCAGATGCCCGGCCACCCGCATCCGTCGTGACTGCAACAGCGGCAGCTCGTCGGTGATGTGACGGGCGAGGGCACCCAGCCGCATCCGTTCCGGAGCCGAGGTGGGCACCCCGAGGCGAACCAGCGGACGGGCGGTGATCGGGCCGACGCACATCGCGTGCACGTTGGTGCGCAGGGCGTCCAGCACCGCCGATTCCACGCCGAGATCGGCCGCGCGCAAGAGCAGGGCAGCGACCGCCGGGGCGGAGGTGAAGCTGACGGCGTCGAAACGCTGGTCGGCGATACTCAGCACCAATTGATCGAAGGGACCGTTGCGCGGCGCCGGGTTCCATCGATACACCCGGATGGGCACGACGTCGGCACCGGCGGCGCGCAACTCGTCGAGGAACTCGGGGAACGGGTCCCAGTCGTCGTTGGTGCCGTGCAACTGCACGGCGACCCGCATACCGACGATGCCACCCTCCAACAGGTAGTGCAGCAGCTCGCGGGACGATTCGGACTCCGGGGACCATTCCTCTGGCAGACCGGCGGCGCGCAGTGCCCCGGTGGCCTTCGGCCCCCGCGAGACGATACGAGCGTTGCCGAGCGCGGCGGTCAGGTCGTGGGCCAGACCCCAGCCGTCGGCGGCCGCGATCCAGCCGCGGAACCCGATCCCGGTGGTCGCGATCACGATATTGGGTGGCGCGGCGATCAGCGCCTCGGTGTTGGTTCGCAGCTCGTCGTCGTCGGGAAGCGGGACCATCGTGATGGCCGCGGCACTGGTCACGTCGGCACCGCGCCGGGTGAGCAGGGCGGCGAGCTCTTCGCTGCGTCGAGCCGAGGTGACCGCCACCCGGAACCCGGTGAGCGGCGCCCAGTCAGGTCCAGTCATGTCACCTGTGTATTCAGTCGGTGTTTCGGGGCTGTTACTCCGCGATTGCGCGCGGGTGTCGCCGCTGGCCGAGCTGTAGTGGCTGCAGGCGACATCGATGAGAGGTTATGGGCGCTTTGTTGCGTGGGCGCTGCTGACGATAACCCGGCCGTGAACTTCCGCTCACCGCGGTAACCTTCCGGCGGTGAGGTCCTGAACAGGCATTACCAGACGTCGCCGGCTCGCCAATCACAGCTCAGCTCCGCGCTGGTGTCCAGTTCGACACTGACGGGAAGGACGTAGACGCCGCCATCGTCATCCGGGGTGCGGGTGATACCGCTCGGTGCCAGCACCGAGGTGGGGCCGTGCCACTGCTGCCAACCGCGTGGCAGGTACAACTGCATCCCCACCTCCGACGCGCCGAGCGCACCCAGCTGGTAGGCCCCGCGCAGCACCTGTTCCAACGCATCCATGATCGCGGTGCCAAGGCCCTGCCTGCGCCAGTCCTCGCGGACCGCGACGGCCTCGACGTAGCCGCACCGCAGCGGCATATCGCGGTACAGCAGCCGGCGTTGGACGACGGCTCCGTGGGCGATGATCGCGCCACGGTGAAAGATCAGGGCGTGCATGCCGCCGAGCGCGTGCTCCCAATCCGAATCTTCGAAGGTGTCCTCGGTGTCATCGGCGAAGGCCTCGACGACCATGCGGCGGGCGTCCGCGCGGGTTTCGGCGTCCAGGTCGGCGGTGTGGATCAGCCGCGCTGTGTGGACGTCGCGGACCGCGGCGGGTCCCGGTGTGTGACTGCGCACACAGCCGTTTCTACCATCAAATGTCGTGCGGGTGGCGCGGCCGCGACCAGTGCAGCCGGACCGTCTGTCCGGGGCGCACCTGGCCCAGCTTGTCGATGTCCTCGTCGGTGACCACGCCGATCACCGGGTAGCCACCGGTCACCGGATGGTCGGGGCCGAGGATGACCGGAAAACCGTTGGGCGGTATCTGGATCGCCCCGCGGGTGGCGCCCTCGCTGGGCAGCTGCCGGTCGGGCCGGCTGTGTTCCAGCGGCATCCCCGCCAGTCGCATGCCGACCCGGTCGCTGCGGTTGGTCACCAGCCAATTGGTGCGGACCAGGATGTCGGGGTCGACGAACCAGTCGTCACGCGGTCCCGGAACGACCTGGAGGTCCACGATCTCCGGCGAGATGGCGCCCACTGGCGCCTGGTCGAGCTCGGGGAAGCCGGTGCTGTGTTCCCCGATCGGCAGCACGTCACCGGCGCGCAGCGGTGCCGGGCCGATCGCCGACATCACGTCATGACTGCGTGAACCGAGCACCGGGGCCACGTCGATCCCGCCGCGTACCGCCAGGTAGCTTCGCAGCCCGGAGTGCGGTGCGCCCAATGAGATCACCTCACCGTCGCGTGCGTGGTGGATGCTGTTGGTGCCGAAAGGAACTCCGTTGACGGCCGGGTCGGTGTCGGCGCCGGTGACGGCGATGGTGACATCCCCGCCGTGTACGCGGGCGGAGAATCCACCGAAGGTGACCTCGACGGTGGCGTGTTCACCCGGGTTGGCGACCAGTCGGTTCGCCAGGGTGTGTGCCCGCCGATCGGCGGCACCCGAGGTGGTCACCCCCATATGCGCCATGCCCGGCCTGCCCAGATCCTCCACCAGGGCCAGCGGGCCGGTGCGCAGTACTTCCAGCGTGATGCTCATGATTGTCGATTCGCTCCGCAAGCGTCGCTCACGCGATCTCCTCGCAGGCTCGGAGTTCGCATCGTGTTTGTCGATTCGCTCCGCAAGCGTCGCTCATGAATCCGCCCGGAACGCGACGGTCATCCCCGGCGTGAGCAGGGCGGGCCGGTCGCGGGTGACGTCGAACAGGACCGTCGACGTGCGCCCGATCAGCTGCCAGCCACCGGGCGACTCGCGAGGGTATACCCCGCTGAATTCGCCTGCCAGACCGACTGATCCGGCCGGAACCCGGGTCCGTGGTTCGGCCCGGCGGGGGACTCGTAATCTGGGGTCGCCGCCGATCAGATAGGCGAATCCCGGTGCGAAACCGCCGAATCCGACCTGCCAGAGGGTGTCGGTATGGGCGGCGACCACCTCGGCGGTACTCAGACCTGTCAGCTCGGCGACCTCGGCCAGGTCGGCACCGTCATAGGTCACACCGATCACAACGTCGGGTTGGGCCGCCTTACCGTACTCATCGACGGGACGCTGCAGGCGCAGGGCTTTGAGCCGTTGCCGGGTGGGGGCCAGATACCGTGGGCCCGCCAACTTCACCAGGATCGTCCGGGAGGCGGGCACGATGTCGAGGACGCCGGGCAGCCCGGCGCTCTTCAGAGTGTCGGTCCAGGCCAATACCGCCGCGGTGCCGTCGAACTCGAGCAGCAGCGCCTGATCGCCGTAATCGCGAACGGTGCCCAGATCACCGGGCACGTGGACTTCCGTCGTCACCGTCATCTACCGAAGCTACCGCCGGGTAACGTGACGTTCGACGTGTCTGAGGGGTTTGCCAGAGGAGCCTTAACAAAGGTTCATACGCTCGTTCACGCGACCGGCTGATAGGTCGGTTCGCGGCGCTTGACCATTGCGATCACCCGGTAGGTGACGGGCAGCAGCACCACCTCGACGATGGTCTTGTAGAACCAACCCTGCGCGGTGTAGATCAAGAAATCGCTGAACGAGGTGATACCGATGACGCTGGCCGCGATGGCGCAGAACACGACGGTGTCACCGAGCTGCCCGACGAAGGTCGACCCGACAAGGCGTGCCCAGAGATGCTTCTCCTTGGTCCGTTCCTTGATGAGCACCAGCGACCAGGCATTGAGAGTCTGCCCGACGAGAAACCCGGCCATGCCGGCGATGATCAGCCCGGTGTAGGCGCTGACGATGTTCTCCAGGTGTTCTTGGTTCGGGTAGAAATCAGCGGCGGGTAGGTACACGGTTGCCCAGAAGGCGGCGGCGGCAAGGGCATTCATCGCAAAACCGGTGAGGATCGCGCGCCGGGCCGCCTTGAATCCGTAGACCTCGGACAGTACGTCGCCGATCACATAGGTCAGCGGGAAGACGATGAACCCGCCGTCGGTGATGATCGGGCCGAACTCGACGCCCTTGGTGGCAGTGACGTTGGAGATGATCACCAGTGCGGTGAAAACCGCTACGAAGATCGGATAGTAGGCCGAACCGACCTGTGCGTAGGACGGGCCGTGCTGGGTGTCGTTCGGACTGCTCACCCGGATATCTTGTCAGGCCAGCGCGGGCCTGAGCATGGCCGGGAGCTGGTCGGCGACCGCGGGCAGCGACAACGGCGAGCTGAAGGCGATCGCCGCGGCCAGGTCGCGGCCGGTGAAGACGTTGCGGGCCCCCCGTTCGGCGATGATGGGGTCCGCTGTCAGCACCGCAGTCTCGGCGTCGTCGGCACACCAGATGAGCACATCGGCCGCGCCGAGGACCTGCGCCATCCGGTCGCGCGGAACGGTGGCGTCGGTGTCGGCCACGGTGAAACCGAGCTGGGTCAAGAACTCGGTGCGCCAGCCCGGTGGCGTGACCACGACGTCCCCGCCCTCGAGGCTGCCCTGCAAGAGCAGCGCGCGTTTGTCCTTGAACTGGGGGTTTTCGGTACCCACGGTCGTGAACCGGGTGTCGACGTCGGCGATCAGCCGGGTCATCTCGTCGTGTTTGAACACCGCGGCACCGATGGCTGCGGCCTGGTCCTTCCACGGTTCGAAGAAGGCCTGCGTCCCGGACTGGGCGATCGTCGGCGCGACGTCGGACAGCCGGTCATAGGTGTCGCGGTCCAGGCCGGCGTTGGTGGCGATGATCAGATCGGGGTCGAGCGTCGCGATGGCGTCCACGTCGATACCGTTGTCGAGGTTGAGCACCGCTGGTCGGGCGGCGCCGAGCGCCGGGAGCGCCCATGGCCAGGTGGCGAACGGCTGCCCGCCGAACCATTCGGTCACCCCGACGGGGGTAACGCCGACGGCCATCAGGCAATCCTGGCCGGTGAGCCCGGCGCTGACCACGCGGGTCGGTGGCGCGGGTACTCGGGTTTCGCCGAATGCGTGCCGGATGGTGACCGACCCGTCATCGGCAACCGCGCCGGGCCGTTGCTCGGAGCTGCAGGCAGCGGCTGCAGCCGCCGATCCGGCGGCAAGCGCCAGCAGGAAACCTCGCCGGGACCAGGGTGTCGGCACGCCGTGAGCGTACTTCCCGGCGAGCGTGCGTGTCTGCACGATGACACGCCGGTGCGGTGGAGAGTTCGCGCACCGTCGCGGCGATGACACCGCGAAGGTTCCCACCAGCCGACCGGCTACGGGGCCAGCCCGCGCAGCAGCACCGCCAGACCGAACTCGAAGGCGTCCTCCGCGCGGTCCGGGCCCGATCCGGCTGCCAGCGCGGCCGCGAGTTGCGGGCTGACGTCGGGGCTGGACCCCCACGGCGCATCGGGCGCTGCGGCATCCAGCGCAGAGCCGAGGACGAAGGAGTCGATGAGCGTGATGGCGCGCAGGGTGTCGGGAGCGCTGAACCCGGCAGCGGTGAGCGTCTGTGCCAGCGCGTTGTACATCGCGACGGCGTGCGTGCTGGCGACCGGGTAGGCGGTCAGTAAGGGGATCAGCCTCGGGTAGCGGGCGTAGCTGCGACGGTAGGAACGCATGATGTCGGCGACGACGTCGATCCATGGTCCGTCGGTGTCGGGAAGCGTCACTGCGCTCATGGCCTTTTCGCGGAGCAGTTCGATGATCTGCTCGCGCCCGGTGACGTGGTTGTACAACGAGGACGGGCTCACCTTGAGTGAGCGGGCCAATTCGGGGATGGTGAAACCGCCGGTGCTCTCGACCAGATCCATTGCGGCACCAGCGATCCGGTCGGTCGACAGAATCGCCACCCTGGGTCGTCCCACTGATCGATTTCCCTTCGGCTCTTTACAACGGCTTCTCCGCATCCCACAATAAACGAAACTCATTCGTTTTAGGAGCGTCGACATGCTCGTTCTCACCGCCGAGCCCGCTGAACCGTTGTCCCGGACCGCCGAGTCGCGACGGCTGCCGGTGCGCGTCGCACTGGTGCAGCACCGGTGGCGCGCCGATGCCGCCGAGCTGATCGGGGTGCTCGACGACGGCATCGCCCGTGCCGCTGACGCCGGTGCGACCGCGGTGTTCCTGCCCGAGATCACCCTGTTGCGCTATCCCGCCGACACCCGGGCCGGTGCGAATCCCGGTGACTCTGCCGAGAACCTGCTGGACGGCCCGACCTTCTCGATGGCCGCCGAGGCGGCCCGGCGGCACGGGATCTTCGTGCACGCCTCGCTGTACGAAAAGGCGCCAGACGCCGACGGTCTCGGTTTCAACACCGCGATCCTGGTCTCGCCGGCGGGCGACTTGGTCGGGCGTACCCGCAAGATGCATATTCCGATCTCGGCGGGCTACTACGAGGACACCTACTTCCGTCAGGGACCGGCCGAGGACGCGTACCCGGTGTACGCGCCGGAGGGTCTCGGTGCGCGGGTGGGCCTGCCGACCTGCTGGGACGAATGGTTCCCCGAGGTCGCGCGGAGCTACGCGCTCGGCGGCGCCGAGATCGTCGTCTATCCGACCGCCATCGGATCCGAACCTGTGTTCCCCGCGTTCGACACCCAGCCGCTGTGGCGGCATGTGATCGTCGGGCACGGCATCAGCAACGGACTGTTCATGGTGGTGCCCAACCGGACCGGGAACGAGGGCGCCCTGTCGTTCTACGGGTCATCGTTCATCTCCGACCCATATGGTCGGGTGCTGGTGTCGGCGCCCCGTGACGAGGAGGCGGTACTGATCGCCGATCTGGACCTCGATCAACGGCGTGACTGGCTGGAGCTCTTCCCGTTCCTGCTGACGCGCCGACCGGACAGCTATGGCGCGCTGACCGCGCCGGTGGATGTCGCGCACCCCTACGGCGCGGGGCACTCAGCCACGGCGGTGGTCAAATGAGTAATCGGCCGACCTACATGATGCCTGCCGAGGGTGCCACCCAGGACCGGGTGTGGATGGCCTTCCCATCCGCCGGATACTCCCTGGGCGATACCGCCGATGAACAGCACGAGGCACGGTCGACGTGGGCGGCCGTCGCACACGCCATCGCAGAGTTCGAACCGGTCACCATGCTGGTCGACCCCGACGAGGTCGACGTCGCGAAACGCTATCTGTCGCAGGACATCCAGACAGTCGAGGTCCCACTCGACGACGCCTGGATGCGCGATATCGGGCCGACTTTCGTGCATACCGACGACGGTTCGGTCGCCGCGGTGGATTGGGTGTTCAACGGCTGGGGCGGCCAGGACTGGGCGCGCTGGGACCGCGACTGCAAGGTCGGTGCGGTGGTGGCCGAACTGGCCGGCGTGCCATTGGTCTCTTCCCCGCTGGTGAACGAGGGCGGCGGCATCCATGTCGACGGATGTGGGACCGTACTGGTCACCGAGACAGTGCAACTCGACCCCGGCCGCAATCCTGATCTGACGAAGGCCGATGTCGAGAGCGAATTGTCGCGCACCATCGGGGCCACCGCCGTGGTCTGGCTACCGATGGGCCTCACCAGGGATTCGCAGCGCTTCGGTACGCGCGGGCATGTCGATATCGTCGCGACATTCGCCGAGCCCGGTCGCCTCCTCGTGCATGCCCAGACCGACGACAACCACCCGGATGCCGCGGTATGTCACAAAATTCGGCATTCACTCGGCGAGCGCTTCGAGATCGTCGAGATACCGGCCCCGACGGTCCTCACCGATGGCGAAGGCTTCGTCGACTACAGCTACATCAACCACCTCGTGGTCAACGGCGGGGTGATCGCCTGCGCGTTCGGTGATCCCCGCGACCGCGAAGCCGCCGCCATCCTCACCGAGCAGTACCCGGGCCGCCGGGTGGTGTCGGTGGATGCCCGGCCGCTGTTCGCCCGCGGCGGCGGAATCCATTGCATCACACAGCAGCAGCCCTCCCCGCGCTGAGCACCCGGACGGCCTGGGACACGTCGGGCGCCCCAGGCCGCTGGGCTGCGGGTCAGACCAGGTTGATGGTCACCGTGATGTTGCCGCGGGTGGCTTTCGAGTAGGGGCATACCTCGTGTGCGCCGTCGACGATCTGGCGTGCGGTCTCTGGGTCCACACCCGGGATGCTGACGTTGAGACGCGCCTGCAGCGAGAACCCGCCGTCAGCGTTCACCAGGTCCACCTCTGCGTCGACAGCGGTCTGTGCGGGCAGCTTCACCTTGTGCTGTCCGGCAACCAGTCCCATGGCGCTCAGATAGCAGGCCGACCAGCCGGCGGCGAACAGTTGCTCGGGGTTGGTGCCGGTGCCCTCGGCGCCCGGCGCGGTGAGTTGGATGTCCAGATTGCCGTCAGAGCTGTAGGACTCGCCCTGGCGGCCGCCGGTGGTGTGGGTTGAGGCGGTGTAGACGACGGACATGGTCTTCTCCTTCGAGGGTTCGGCGGCCTGTGCTTTCGCTTCGGCTGATCGGTGCAACTCGACCGAGATTTACTTCATTCCCGATTCAATCGCGCGCGCTAGAATCGGCATATGAAGCCGCAGCTTCCCCAGCTCTCGGATTTCCTGTGTTTCGCCGTGTACTCGGCGAACCTCGCCTACGGAAAAGCGTACAAACCGCTCCTCGACAAAGCCGGTATCACCTACACCCAATACCTGGTGATCGTTTCCCTGTGGGAAAAGGATCACCAGACCGTCAGCGGCCTCGGTGAGAAGCTCTTCCTGGAGTCAAACACCCTCACTCCGATACTGAAGCGACTCGAGGGCGCCGGTTACCTCACTCGGGAACGTTCGGCAGATGACGAGCGCCAGGTGCTGGTCAGTCTGACCGATACCGGCCGCGCGCTACGGGAGCAAGGCGTGGAAATGGATCTGATAGCCGCCACCGGTTTGGAGCCCGACGAACTGCGCGCCATCCAGAAGGGCATGGTGAAGTTGCGAGACAATCTACGATCGCACGTCCGCGAAAACTGACGCTCGGGCATAATCTCGGGCGTGACCGACGTACTGATTGCGGGCGCCGGCCCGATCGGACTGACCGCCGCCATCGAACTGGCCCGCCGCGGTGTGGCCGTGCGGATCATCGATCCGCTACTCGAACCGCCCCGGTACGCCAAAGCTGTTGGTGTTCAACCACGGACCCTCGAAGTGTTCGAGCGGATGGGGATAGTGCGCCAGATCCTCGATGCGGCGGTGCATTTTCGCGGGCAGATCGCCTACCTCAACGGTGAACGGGTCGGTGACATCGAGCTGACGCTTCCCGACGATGTGCCGTTTCGCTTCATCGGCATACCCCAGTACAGCACGGAGCGGGTGTTGCGCCGGGAGCTCACGGCCCGCGGTGTGCGCATCGAACGCGGCGTCCGGTTGACCGGTTTCGAACAGGACTCCGACGGTGTCACCGCCATGCTCGACAACGCGACACCCGTTCGGGCGCAATATCTGATCGGTGCCGACGGCGCACACTCGATCGTCCGCAAGACGCTCGGCCTGAATTTCGAAGGCGCCGCCTTCGAAGAGCAATACATGCTCGCCGATGTCGAGGTGGACTGGACGCTACCGCCCGGTTACGCGGTGCGATCCATGCACAACTCCGAGGGCAAGGTCGACGACATTCTGGTGTGCATACCGCTGCCCGGGCGGGGACGCTATCGGATGTCGATGCTGGTGCCGCCCGAGCTGTCCACCCAGGGTGGGGTGCAGCACGGCTTCGGTGAGGGCACGCCGGAGCTACACCACATCCAGGCGGTGTTGGATCGGTTGTCACCGGAGCCGACCACAGCTCGGAACATGCGGTGGTCCTCAGTGTTTCGGATCAGCCACCGCATCGTGGACGCCTACGGCCGCGGCCGGGTCTTCGTCGCCGGCGACGCCGCGCACATCCACCCGCCCACCGGTGCGCAAGGAATGAACACCGGAATTCAGGACGCCTACAACCTGGCATGGAAGCTGGCGTTGGCCGTGACCCGTGATGCGGCGGACGGGCTTCTCGACAGCTACGACGCGGAGCGTCGACCCATCGGTGAGGAGGTGGTCGGACGTACCGTGCGCAGCGCGCGGGAGGGGATCGGCGCCGACTCGACCGATCCCGACTTCGTCATCCGCCGGGAGGCGCAACTGCTGGTGAGCTACGCGGACAGTCCCATCGTGGCCGCCGGTGCCGGCCGCCGGGCACCCGATGCGCGTGGGTTGACCCGAGCGGCCGAGGCCGAGCCGTTGCGCCTGTTCACTCTGTTGGTGGGCACCCGACACACTCTGCTGTTGTATGCCGACCCAGCAACAGGTTTCGAGGAGCTGGAGAACGCAGCCGAGGCCGCCGAGCGTGCTGCGCACGGGCTTCTCGATGTGTACGTTGTCGCTCACCCCGATGCGGCTGTCGAGGCCACCGTGCTGCCGTTGGTGCGCGACGAAATCGGCGAATTCGCCGCGGCTTACGGTGTCGACGGACCTGCAGCCATCGTGGTGCGTCCTGACGGGCATCTGGGCTATTCCGGCGCGGTGGATGCTGACGCGCTCGTGGGGTACCTGAAGCGGACGTTCGTCTAGCGTCCGCGGCCCTCGATCGGAGTCGAACCGCCTTTCGGCATGCGCGAGCCCGGGGTGTTCGACCTGGCGGGACCGGCGACGCCGCCTTCGCCGGTAACACCATGCACGCGTTTCACTGTGTAGTTATCAAGGTACGCAGTAACTTTGGTCGGACATGGTCTCAAGGCGGCGGTGTGTTCGGAGTGGAGTCGCAGATGATGGGTGGCTACATACCGGACCCAACCTTTCGCAAAGGCCAGCACAATGCCCTTCGGGCACGATGGTTCGCACAGGCCTCGTCGGGGCTGTAGAACCTCTCGGTGACTGGGTCACCGACCCGGGCTCACCGGATATCTCGTGGGAGCCACGTACGCTTCGAACTTGTGGACGGCCGCGGACGACTCAGGGGATCAACTGCACCTTCAGATGGTCCTCCGACCGTGCCATCGCCACCGCGTATCCGGCGGCGGCATCGTTCAAAGGCAATGTGGTGGTGAAGATGCCGTCGACGTCGAGCCGGCCGGCCTGTAACAGCGGGATGAGTGCGGGCCAGGTCTGTTGCACCGGGGCGGTGGTCAGCCGGATGGTGAGGCTGCGGATCAGGCAGGCCAGCGCGGGCAGCGGGTAGGGCTGCAGATCGTGTACGCCCACGATCGACACCGTACCCCCGGTGCGCACGCTGTCGATGGCATCGCTGATGGTGGCGTCCGTGCCGACGGCGTCGATCACGGCATCGGCGCCCAGCCCACCGGTAGCTTCCCGAATATATTGCACAGCAGGCGAATCCACAGCAACCGCACCCCATGCGGCCGCGCGGTCGCGGCGCGTCTGCACCGGATCGACCGCGTACACAGTGGCTGCGCCGAGGGTCAGCGCGCTGCGCAGCGCGCACATGCCGACCGCGCCGAGGCCGATCACCGCGACGGTGCCGCCGACCGGGATGTCGGCGCGCAAGGCTGCCGCCCATCCGGTGGCCAGGTTGTCTGTCAGTAGCAAGGCCTGCTCGGTGCTGATCGACTCGGGCATCTTGAGTAACTGGAAGTCGGCGGCGGGCACCGCGAGCAACTCCGACTGTGCACCGCCGAGCCCGCCGGATCCGAAGATCTGGGGACCGAGCACGCAGCGGATGGGGTCGCGGGTGGCACAACCCGAGCATCGTCCGCACCCAGCCACCGAGGAGACCAATACCCGGTCGCCCACGTTGAAACCGGCTACCTCCGAGCCGGTTTCGACGATGGTCCCGATCGCCTCGTGGCCGAGCGCTACGGGTTCGGCGAGCGGGTAGTGGCCTTCCAGGAAGTGCAGGTCTGACCCGCAGATCGCGGCCGCCTCGACGGCGATGATGGCACCGTCGGCGCCAGGCAGGAGCGGGTCGGGACGGCTCTGGACGCTGACGGTGCCTTCGGCGTCGACCACCACTGAACGCATGCTCATTCCTCCCGGAAGTCCGACCAGATGGGTTCGCGCACGGCAGCGTGATAGGTGCTCAGGCGCCAGGGGCTGACGGTGTGGATCTCACCGTCGTCATTCTTGAAGTACGAGTGGGTGATCGATGGGTGAGCCCAGACGGTCTTGCGGATCTCTTCCTGAGACCGCCTGTGCCATTCGGCGGTCGGATCGGGTAGTGGTTCGATGCATCGCAAGTCGGCGGTGATCAGGTGCTCCAAGCATTGGTTGATATAGCGCATCTGCAACTCGGAGTTCAGGATCAGACTGCCGCCGTGCGCCAGGTGGGCGCCCGGACCGTAGGTCATGAAGAAGTTGGGAAAGCCCGGGACGGTGATGCTGCGGTAGGCATACGGTCGGGTGCCCCACACCGCGTGCAGGTCGAGGCCGTCGCGGCCGGTGACGGTGATCGGGAACAACACGTCGGTGGCGCGGAAACCGGTGGCGTACACGATGATGTCCGCCTCATGGGTGGTGCCGTCGGCGGTGACCACGCCCGTCTCGGTGATGCGCTCGATCGGGGTCCTGATGAGCTCGACATGGTCGCGTTTGAGTGTGCTCAACCAACTGCCGTTGTCCTGCAGGGTGCGCTTGCCGGTGGCCGGGTAGTCGGGTAACACCTTGGCCAGCAGGTCTGGATCATCTCCGACCTGGTTGGTGATCCAGTCGGTGAACATGATGCGCGCGATGGCGTTGATCTCGCTGACGGCATTGCTCTGGTCTCGGTAGTCGGGGTCGACCAGCGCGGCATCCAGACCTTTGTCCGCGCCCGGCCAGAGCAGTAGGAAGCGATACCAGCGGCCGTAGTAGGGCAGGTGTTCCATTGCCCAGTGCACGCCTTCGGCCACGGGCTCGTGGTACATGGGATTGGGAAACATCCACTGGGCGGTGCGCTGAAAGACGTTGAGGCGTGCGACGTTGTCGGCGATTGCTGGGGCGATCTGGAATCCGCTGGCCCCGGCGCCGATCAGGGCAACGCGCTTTCCAGTGATGTCGACGCCGTGATCCCAGGCAGCGGAATGGAATGACGGCCCGGTGAACGTGTCGGCGCCAGGGAAGTCCGGGATCTTGGGACGGTTGAGTTGTCCGACGGCGGTGATGATGGCGTTGGCGGCGAAGCTTTGGCCGTCGCCGGTGGTGACGTTCCAGCGATCACCATCCCAGCTCACCTGCCGGACCTCGGTGCCGAAGCGGATGTGCGGGCCGAGTTCGTGGCGGTCCACGACATCGGTGAAGTACTGCCGCAGTTCGGGCTGTTCGGCGAAGAAGTGCTGCCAGTGATTGCTGGGTTCGAAGCTGTAACAGTAGAAATGGTTGGCTACATCGACACGAGCACCGGGATAGCTGTTCTCCCACCATGTTCCGCCCGGTCCGCTGTTCTTCTCCAGGATGGTGAAGCCGATGCCGGCCTGCCTGAGCCGCACGCCGGCCAGGATGCCGGACTCACCGCAGCCGATGACGATGACATGGAAGTCCCCGGTGTCCTCGAGCGCATGCGGTCGCCGTGGGTCGATCCCGTCGAGGTCGAGCTCCTCGAGTACCAGCGGCAGGTTGTCCTCGCCGACGTGCTCACAGGCTGCCCAGTCGAGCATCTGTCGGATCAGTTCCGGCGAAAGGGGTTCCGGCACCGGGCACCCGGCGTCGCGGTATGCAGTGATGACGGGAAGGGCCTCGGTGCGAGCACGGTCCTTGTCCTCCTCGGACATGAAACCCTGTACCTCATTGAGGAACAGTCCGGCCTGCTTGTAGTCGCGGATGAAACGCGGGTCGCCGGTGATGTGAACGAGTGACAGCAGCAGCGTAGGAATGCTGACCTGCTCCAATGCCGCGGCGATATCGGCTTCGGGGGTCTCGAAGGGCCGGCCGGTGTGGAAGCTGCGGGTCACAGCTGGTTACGCTACGGCGGGTTGCGGAATGAGGCAAGGGTGTGGTGATGCTTCACCCTCGACTCGGTCGGCGCTCGGCGCTGCGCCCCACGATGTCGATGGCATGGCCCAATCTGGAGCGCATCTCGGAGAACGTCCTTCGGCCCTGGACCAACGCGAGTACCTCTGAAGTCCACACGTCGGTGATGAGGTCTGCGATGGCGGCGAAGGTGTTCATCTCGGCGGAGTAACCCTGGGCCATGACGTGTATGAACATGATCGCCGTCTGTCTGCGGATCATCTCGGCTTCCACGGAAGCCACCACATGAGACGCGACATAGGCATGGGTGAGCGAGTGTGTCACTCGGTCGGAGTGTTCCATGGCGTTGATCAGGCTCCAGACCGACAACCGGAGTCTCGATATCGGGTCGTCGATGGCGGACAGATCCGCGCTCAGAAATTCGTCGAATCGGATCAACTCCCGTTCCAAGGCCATCACGAGAAGATGAACCTTCGACGGAAAGTAATGATAGAGCGTGCCCATCGCGACACCTGCTTCGTCGGCGATGGTGCGCATGTGGACGCGGTCATATCCGCCGGCACCCGCGACAGACACGGCGGCGTCGAGTATTCGGGATCGGCGTTCGCGCTGACGTTCGGTGGTCAGTTCTTCTTCGGGCAGCGAAGCGACGTGATAGTGGTACGCCTCCTCGTCGTCTGGCCTCAGCGCCACGCGGTCTCCCTGTAGATCGTAGCCATCCATCCGTTGAAACCGTGGTGGACAGGTGTCCAACGATATGCCCCTATCGACCGTCCGACAGTTGTGTCCGCTTCGTTGGTCGTGGACGTTACCCGCCGGAAAGATGCGACAAAACAGGCACAATCGGTGGACGCTTGTTAAACGATAACGGATCATATAATAATGGACACCTGTCCAGCTAATCGAGTGGATGTAGTCCGATGACCGTGAGGTCGAGGGGAGGGGTCGTGGCGTACGTCATCACGCAGAATTGCTGCAAGGACGCCAGTTGTGTGCCGGTCTGCCCGGTGGACTGCATTCGTCCGGTCGATGCGTCGGCCGCCGACATGCTCTATATCGACCCCGAGTCGTGCATCGACTGCGGCGCCTGCTTCGACGAATGCCCGGTCGATGCGATCTACTACGAGGAGGATGTGCCCGCTGCGCAGGCACGGTTCCGCGAGATCAACGCCGAGTACTTCCAGCGCCATCCGCTGGAGCCGGACACCACGCCGCAGCGACCATCGCGACAGGTTGCAGACGGCGAGTTGACGGTGGCGATAGTCGGCGCCGGTCCGGCGGCGTGTTACGCCGCGGCTGAACTCATGGCGATCGACGGAGTGCGGGTCAACCTCTTCGAGCGGTTACCCACCCCGTTCGGCCTGATTCGGGCCGGTGTCGCACCAGATCATCAACACACCAAATCGGTGGTCGACATCTTCGATAGAACCTTCGTCAACCCCAGGTTCGGGTGCCACCTTGGCGTGGAGATCGGTAAAGACTTGAGTCACGACCAGGTGCTCGACCATCACCACGCGGTGATCTACGCCGTGGGCGCGGCCACCAGCAGGCCGCTCGGGATTGCCGGTGAGGACCTGCCCGGCAGCCACCCCGCCGCCGACTTCGTCGGCTGGTACAACGGCCATCCCGATTACGCGGACGGTGGGTTCGTCCTCGACGGCGAACGTGCGGTGATCATCGGCAACGGTAATGTCGCGCTCGATATCGCACGGATGATGCTGCTGGACTCCGTTGCACTCGGTCGCACCGATATCGCGGATCACGCATTGGACGCACTGCGGGACAGCACGATCCGTGAGGTCGTGGTCCTGGGGCGACGGGGCATCGCGGATGCCGCCTTCTCGGTAGGCGAGTTCCTCGCGCTCGGGGAGCTCGACGGAGTCGATGTGACCATAGACGGACCGGTGCAGGATTCGACCGGGGACACCGACCTCTGGGCCACCTTGAAGCTGGACATCGCCAGGGAGTATGCGGCGCGGCCCACCGCTCCGGGCAACAGACGAATCATCCTCCGTTTCAACACATCACCGGTAGAGATCATCGGTGACGGAAGAGTGTCCGGACTGCGTGTCGAACGGGACGGCGCCAACGAAGTGTTGGACACATCATTGGTGTTGCGTTCGATCGGCTATCGCGGGGTGCCGGTGCCCGGCCTCCCGTTCGACGATGTCGCTGGGGTCGTGCCCAACGAGGACGGCCGCGTGCAGGACAGCCCGGGTAGCTATGTCGCAGGCTGGATCAAGCGCGGCCCGCGCGGCGTCATCGGTAGCAACCGCACGTGTGCAGAACAGACCGTCGATACGCTCTGGCGTGATCACTGCGACGGCAAGCTGACCCGTGACATCGCTGGGCCCGAGTCCCTCAGTGCGGCGCTGCGTGAAAACGGTGCGCAACCGGTGGATTGGTCGGGTTGGCGCAATATCGACGCCGCCGAGCGACGACGCGGCGCGGCAGTCGACCGCCCACGGGTCAAGTTCATCGGAATCCCGCAACTGCGGTCCGCGTCGGTGACGGCGGGATCGTGATCGAAGATGGGTCGATCCAGGGCAGGAAGTAGGTCGCGGTGAGCTTTGAATTCGATCTGTCCAGTGTGTTCCGCGCGGTTGCCGCCGCGATACCGGATTACTGTTTCCTGCACTGGCGTGGTGAGCGGTTCACCTATGCCGCCACCGATATTCGTGTCGACGGCGTTGCGCACTATCTCCACAGCCTGGGCGTGGGTTGTCACATCGAGCGCCGCGGGCTGCAGGGTTACGAATCCGGGCAGGACCACCTCGGGATCTACCTGCGGAACAGCAACCAGTATCTGGAGACCATGCTCGGTGCATACCGTGCGCGTGTCGCACCGTTCAACGTCAATTTCCGTTACACCGGCGAGGAACTGATCTACCTGTTACGCGATGCGCGTGCCACCGTGCTGGTCTACGGCGCGGAGTTCGCACCACGAGTCGCCGAGATCCGTGATCGCTTACCTGAGGTGAAGTTCCTCATCCAGGTGCCGGATGATTCCGGACATCCTCTTCTCGAAGGTGCGGTCGACTTCGAGACCATCGTCCATACGGCGCCACCCTCGACCGCCATGCCGGCTCCTTCCGGTGAGGACCTGTTCATCATCTACACCGGCGGCACCACAGGCATGCCCAAAGGCGTGTTGTGGCGCCAGCACGATATCTTCATGTCCTCCATGGGCGGCCGACCTCTGGGAGGTGGACCTGCCTTGGAAAGCCTGGAAGCGCTACAGGCTCGCGTCCGGCAGGCACCAGGCGCATTGTCACTGTTGATGGTGGCTCCGTTCATGCACGGTGCCGGACAATGGGCGACGTTCTATCTCATGACCATGGGAGGTTGGATCGCGCTACCCGATGATGTCCGCACACTTGATCCGGCCAAGGCGCTGCGTCTGGTCGATCAACTCGGAATCACCGGAATCCCGGTGGTGGGTGACGCGGTCGCTCGCCCGCTGATCGACGAGATCGAGACTGGGGGTCACGATCTGAGGACACTCCTCACCATCACCAATGGTGGGGCGCCGCTCTCGCCCACCGTCCGGGACCGCATTCTGGCGGCACTGCCGCACGTTGCGCTTGTCGACGTGATCGGGTCGTCGGAGACCGGCACTCAGATGAACAGGTTGTCCACCGCCGAAGTCGCCGAGGCGACGGGCTTCTCTCCGTCGGATGCGACTGCAGTGATATCGCCTGATCGCGAGAGGGTTCTCGCCCCCGGCGGCGGGCAAGGGTGGCTGGCTCAACGAGGGTTCATACCGCTTGGATACCTTGGTGATCCGGCCAAGACTTCGGCGACCTATCCGACGATCGACGGGGTGCGATGGTCCCTGCCGGGCGACCGAGCCGAATATCGCTCCGATGGCCATATCGTTCTGCTCGGCCGTGATTCACTGACCATCAATACGGGAGGAGAAAAGGTCTTCGTCGAAGAGGTCGAGCGGGCTCTGTGTGCGCACGACGCGGTGTACGACGTCGTAGTCGTGGGACGGCCCTGTCCGCGTTGGGGCCAGGAGGTCGTGGCCATCGTCCAGCTGATCGACGGTGTAGAGGCGACCGACCAGGAGTTGGCTGCCACATGCTCCGAACGGCTTGCGCGCTACAAGATTCCGAAGTCTTTCATCCGAACTTCCACCATCGTACGATCCCCGGCAGGGAAGGCCGACTACCGCTGGGCCAGAGAACTGGCTATCCGAACCAGTGCCCAGCTGCCCGAGTCGACACCGTCGGAGATCGCATGATTCCGCTACAGCCGAGCGAGATCACGCCGGCCTGGATGTCCGGTGCACTGCGTTCGGTGAGCACCGAGCCAGTGGTCGACACTGCAACGGTGACCCCCGTCGGAACCGGCCAGACCGGGGCGACCTACCGTGTCGCGGTGACGTACACCCGAGGTGGCGATCAGCTGCCGTCGAGCTACGTCGTCAAGTTGCCGTCGCAGGATCCCGAAGTGCGGCAACGGGTTGCGCTGGGATACCGATCTGAGCATGCGTTCTACACGGAGGTTGCGGCGACCGTCGCGGTGCCGACACCGCACTGCTATCACATCGACATTGCGAACGAGGGCGTCGACTTCGTGATGCTCATGGCCGATCTGGCACCGGCTGTTCAAGGTGACCAGATCCACGGTTGCTCCGCAACCGAGGCTGCGTTGGCAGTCGAGGCTCTTGCCGGCCTCCACGGTCCGCGTTGGTGTGATCCCGCGTGGCTGGACTTCGGGGGCACGACGATGCCGCGTGCGGATGCCGACATCGCCCGCGGAATGGGTGATCTGGCGCGGTTCGCCGCCGACACCACCACGGAGCGACTAGGGGCCCGGATATCGCCCGAGGACCTCCTGACCATCGACCGGGCGGTCACGCTCGTGTCGGCGTGGCTTCGTCTTGAACCGAACCGCTTTGCTCTTCTCCATGGGGACTACCGTCTGGACAACCTGTTGTTCGATCCAGGATGCACCCGGGTGACTGTGGTGGACTGGCAGACACTCGCGGTCGGGTTGCCGGCGCGTGACCTGGCGTACTTCATCGCGACGAGCTTTCCGGTGGCCGAGAGGGCCGGCTTCGAAGCGGATCTCGTCACGGCGTATCACCGCCGGCTGTGCAGCCACGGCGTCACCGGTTACGACGTAGGCGCGTGCTGGGATGACTACCGCATCGGCATGCTTCAGATCCCGCTGTTGACCATGCTTGGATTCGCCTTCTCCGCTGCCACCGAACGCGGCGACGACATGGTGCTGGCGATGCTGGCACGCGGGTGCGCAGCCATCAGAGACCTCGGCACGCTCGACCTCATCGAGCGCCGCTCATGACCAACCGCGCGGTGTGCCCACGCGGTGTAAGCCGCAACTGACCATCGAGACACGCTGTACCCGTGTTACGCCCAGGACCCTTCTTGATGGCCTGTGTTCCACACTTCGGTGATCCTGCCATCGACGACCCGGAAGATCTCCATGCTGCCGATGGCGCTCACCGTGCCGTCGTCGAGGACGATTGTGGCGTCGTACATGATCGCGGCGTGCTCACCGTCCACCCCGGCGACGATGGTTCGCACATCGAATCGAATGCTCTCGAACATCGCGTGGTGGTCTTTGATACGCGCGACCGCCTCATCGTGGGTCAGGACGGTCACCGAGCCCACACCGTGCCGAATGATTCTGTCGCCCAGAAGTTCATCGGCGAGATCGAGGTCGCACTGATTCCAAGCGATGAGGTTATACGCTTCGACCACCTCACGCGCCGACCGCAACCGAGGCGCTATCGGCCGATTCGACTGCGGGTTTGAGGGCGACGAGGTCGGAATATCCCGCATCAGCGCAGCGGTTGATCGACGAGTCCGCAGAAGAATGTTCGCTGCGCATACGCGAACGGACCTGGCGCTCTGGAATCGAGCAGACTATGCACACGCCGGGTGGCCATCTGTCCAGACTAGGATCAGAGTCCGGGTGGGGCAAGGATCCTGCGAAAGTTGTTGTACCAGAATGGTGGCCGTAGGCAAGACCCCAGGGGTGGCGGCGCGGGTGACAGGTTCGATGCCGATCAGAATCGGACGGTCAGATCCTGGCCGACGAGGCGACGCACGCCCCAGAAATAGGTCAACAACGGCATGGTGCACCACAGTACGTTGATCAACACGAACTTGACCCACATCTCAGCCGGCGACGACATGCTCTCCAAGTTGTTGGCGATCTCCACGCCGAAGTAGACGGCAGGAAGCGTCACCTCGACGATCATGCCGGCCATGATCAGTGAGAGCTGGTTACTGGTGAATCGACGGCCGTTCCGGAAGAACTGGAACAGCGCGTAGGCCTCGAAGATGCCGACGAACAAGGCGATGTACTCCATGCAGACGATCAGCGGGTCGCCGGTGAGGTAACGTGCGTCGCCGCCCAGCAGGATCGGCGACCACATGTAGGTCCACAGTGCGCCGTTCTCGATGCCCTCCACGATCTGGTCGAAGAACAACAACCATGGCAGCTCCCAGATGAACCGGGGAATCAGCGCGATGAACACCCAGACGATGATCATCGCCCCGAAGCGGTCGGCGCGAGTCCAGTCGCGGCGGTCGCCGACCCGAAGCCACGGCAACGCGAGAGCGGTCACAAAGCAGCAGACCACCAACACCACGAGCACGGTGGATGCTGTGGACTGCGGCACGCCGACGTGCATCTCCAGGTACCAGAAGATTGGTTGGATCGCGAAGAAGACTGCCAGCACGACGAACAGCGCTTTCTGAAGCGAGGAGAATCCGCGCCGTTGGCGGGTGTGCTCGCCACCATCGGGGGTGATGGTCTCGGTCATGAGCGCTTCCTCCGCATCGAGGTATTCATCGAACTCGTACTCGTCCGATCCGACGAGTGGGGGCCGTCATGAGGGACGTCGAGACGGACTCTAGTTTTATATCACGCGTAATGTTATAACGTGTTGTAGTTTTTTGGGACCGTCCCAGCGAAGTTCCGGTGTCGATCCAGTCGACTCCTGTTGCCTTCGTTCACGGCGGACCCGGATGCCGGCAGTGAACATTCCGACGTGGCGAAGGGCGCGCAGTGGCAGTGCATCTGACTCGTGGCACCAAGGTGCGAGTGGCTGCGGTCGTGCTGACGGCAACCTGCCTGGCTGCAGCGTGCGTCACCTACCTCGGCTACCAAGGTGCGTTCGCCTCGACCGCGGCCGTCACGTTGACCGCACCGCGGGCAGGTCTGGTGATGGAACGTGATGCCAAGGTCAAGTTTCTCGGCGTCCAGATCGGGCGAGTAACCGATATTGAATACGAGGACGACGCTGCCCAACTAACCCTGGCCATCCGCACCGACGAGCTCGCCAAGGTCCCGTCGAACGTCACCGCGCGCATCGCCAGCAGCACGATCTTCGGAGCGAAATCCGTCGAGCTGCTGCCTCCGGAGCGTCCTGTGGCGGATCACCTTGCCCGCGGCGCGCATCTGACGGCCGCCGATGTCAGCGTCGAGGTCAACACACTGTTCCAGACTCTGGTCGACACACTCGACAAGATCGACCCGGTTCGCCTGAACGCCACCGTGACTGCGCTTGCCGAAGGGTTACGCGGCAACGGGCATGATCTCGGTGCCGCACTGACATCTCTGTCCGAGTTCGTCGGCAGTGTCAGCCCACATCTGCCGACCCTGCAGACTGATCTCCAGAAGTTCAGTGGCACGGGTGACATCTACAACGCCGCTGCCGACGACCTGGTGTCCACACTGGGAAATGTGCCGACGGTGAGTGCCACCATTGTCGACGAAGCCGACCAACTCAGTTCGGTCTTGATGGCGACGACCGGGCTCTCCATCACCGGAGCGGACACCCTCGCACCCGCTGAGAACGATGTCGTGGCCGCCGTCCAACGACTACGCGCCCCGCTGGGGGTGCTCAGTGATTATTCTCCGGAATATGGTTGTCTCATAGACGCATTGGCCATGGCCTACAAAAAGTTCGGGCCCAATATCGGCGGAGTGCAACCGGCGCTCTTCGTCAATGCCGGATTCATTCCCGGGACCGCGGTCTACACCTATCCCGAGAGTCTTCCGTTGGTCAACGCATCAGGTGGCCCCAATTGTCGAGGTCTTCCCAACCTGCCCACAAAGCAATCCGGCGGATCGTGGTATCGCCCCCCTTTCCTTGTGACCGACAACGCCTATGTGCCATACCAGCCGAACACCGAGCTCCAGTTCGACGCGCCGTCGACACTGCAGTTCCTCTTCAACGGCGCCTATGCCGAACGGGATGACTACTGATGCGCTCCCGGAGGACCGGCCTGAAAGTTGCCATCTTCACTGCCGTCATGCTGCTCGTGCTGGCAGGCCTGGTCGTCACGTTCGGTCAGTTCCGCTTCGGATCGAACAACACCTTCCGTGCCGAGTTCGCGTCGGTGTCGCGTCTGAAAACCGGTCAGGACGTGCGCATCGCCGGAATTGCCGTCGGCTCTGTCAAAAACATCGCCATCGAGGGCGATCACGCCATCGTCACATTCACCGTCGACAAACGTCAGCAGCTCTACACCTCTACCCGGGCCGCCATCCGCTATCTCAACCTCACCGGCGACCGGTACCTGGAGATCCTCGCCGGACCCGGCGATCTCGTGAAATTGCCTGCTGGAGCCACGATTCCACGCTCGAACACTGTGCCTGCGCTCGATCTGGACGCTCTTCTCGGCGGCCTTCGACCTGTTCTCAAAGGTCTCGATGCAGCCAAACTGAACACCGTCAGCAATGCCATCATCGAGCTGTTACAGGGCAAAGGGGGCACGCTGTCCACGGTGCTCGCCACCACCGCCGATTTTACCCGGACGATCGCCAGCCGTGATCAGTTGATCGACCAGACGATCGACAATCTGACCACGGTGCTGGCCGCCGCCGATCACCGAAGTACCGAACTCAACACCAGCATCGATCAGCTCCAACAACTGGTCACCACACTGAGCAAAGGGCGTGACCCCATCGTCGACGCCGTCGAACCGTTGGCGGCGGCGCAACGAGATCTCACCGATGTCCTCAGCACGGCGCGACGTCCGTTGCAGGGCGTGCTCGAGAACGCCGGCCCGTTGGCCACCGCGCTGGACGACCGGAAACAGGAGGTCAACGCGACGATAGAACCGCTCGCCGAAGACTATCTGCGGTTGAGCGCGCTCGGTGCCTACGGATCGTTCTTCAACATCTACTTCTGCTCGGTCAAGATCAAGATCAACGGCCCCGCCGGTAGCGACATCCTCTTGCCTGCGGTCAAACCGCCATCGTCGAACAATGGGAGATGCGACTTTGTCAAGTAGCCCCACACGGCGAGATCCGCTGCGCACAGGTGTTTTCGGCATCTTTGTCGTCACCTGCCTGGTACTGGTGTCCTTCAGCTATCCGAAATTGCCGATCTGGCCACAGGGCCTGCACTATGACGCGTACTTCGCCCACGCCGGTGGCATCGTCGTCGGAAACCCGGTCCAGATCTACGGTTACACCGTCGGTCAGGTCGACTCCGTCGAGCTCGACCTCACCCACCGAGCTGCCAAGGTGGGTTTCACCATCGACCGTGATATCCGGATAGGCGACCAATCTTTGGTTGCGATAAAGACCGATACCGTCCTCGGCCAGCGCTCGGTAGAGGTCACCCCACTCGGAGTCGGTTCTGTCACCGCGATACCCCTGGCCCGTACCACCACGCCGTACACGCTCAACAATGCGTTGCAGGACCTCGGGCACAATGTGGGCGAACTCGACCAACCCCGCTTCGTCGAGACGCTGGACGTCCTGACGACCGCCATGCGCGATGCCACCCCACACGTACGGGCTGCGCTGGACGGCATCACGGCGCTCTCGCGCAGCGTGAACAACCGCGACGAGAAGGTGCAACGGCTTCTCCAGCATGCGAAGTCGCTGTCGGATGTGGTCGCCGCGCGGTCCGGGCAGATCAACCAGCTGGTCACCGACGGTAACCTGCTGTTCGGCGCCCTGGCGGAACGGCGTTACGCCATCGACCAGCTGATCACCGGCATCAGAGATCTCGCTACCCAGCTCAAAGGGTTCGTCGACGACAACAAAGAGCAACTCGGTCCGACGCTGACCAAGTTGAATCTCGTTCTCGACAACCTCAACGAACGGCGCGAGCACATCTCGGCCGCCCTGACGCGACTACCTGCCTACTCGACCGCACTGGGTGAAGTGGTCGGGTCCGGACCGGGCTTTCAGGCCAACGTCTTCGGTGTCCCCCCACCATCGATCGGAGGGATCCTGCTGGACTCCTACTTCCAGCCCGGCAAGTTGCCCGACAGCCTGGCCGATTTTCTTCGCGGGTTCATCACCGACCGTGCGGTTGTGAGGCCGAAATCGCCATGACGCGACTCAATGCTCTTCTGCGCCGCCGGACTCCCCGGCTAGCCTTGGTCGTTGCACTGCTGGTGGCGCTGACCGGGGGTGTCATCGTGGGGAGGCCCAGTCCGGCCCCGCTGACCGTCACCGGACATTTCGCCTCAGCCGTCGGGCTTTACCCTGGTGACGACGTCGAAATCCTCGGCGTACCAGTCGGTACGGTCGCCAGTATCAGCCCGGGCGTGGATCACACTGCGGTGACTTTCACCGTCAATCCCGGAGTCACCGTCCCGGCTGATGCCTCCGCCGTCATCGTGGCGCCCAATCTGCTTTCGGCTCGCGTCATCGAGATCGGCCCGCTGTACACCGACGGGCCCACGCTGGCCGACCATTCCACGATCCCGATCGAACGTACCGCGGTCCCGGTGGAGTGGGACGACGTCAAAGACGAACTCACGCAGCTTGCGTCCCAACTGGGGCCGCACAACGGTGCAGTACAAGGACCGCTCAGCGCCGCGATCGATCAGGCAGCCGACACGTTTGACGGCAAGGGCCGATCCTTCCGTGACGCCATCCGCGAACTGTCGCAGACCGCAGGGCGTCTGGGAGACTCCCGATTCGATCTGGTGGGCACGGTGAAGAATCTGCGCACCCTTGTCGATGCGCTTGCAGGCAGCAACGAGCAGATCGTCCAGTTCACCGGCCACGTCGCATCGCTGTCGCAGGTGTTTGCCGACAGCACCGATGATCTCGCGAGTTCACTCGACGTCCTCAACACCGCACTGGCCAGTGTCAAGAACTTTCTCCAGGAGAACAATTCGGTCATCAGCGGACAGGTGCGCAAGCTCACCGATTTCACATCGTTGCTCACCGAGCACAGCGAAGACATCGAGCAGGTGTTGCATGTGGCGCCCAACGGTCTTGCCAACTTCTACAACATCTACAACCCGGCACAAGGGTCCATCGGGGCCATCTTGTCACTGCCCAATCTTGCCAATCCCGTGCAGTTTCTGTGCGCAGGCGTGTTCGACGCCGGCGGTACTCCCGACTACTTCAAACGCACTGAGCTGTGCAGGCAGCGAATGGCACCCGTGCTCAAGAGGATCATGATGAACTTTCCGCCGGTGCTGTTCCATCCGATCAACTCCATCACCGCCTACAAAGGTCAGTTCGTCTACGACACACCGGCTACCGAGGCGAAGGCGCAAACGCCAACATCACAACTGCAGTGGCAGCCGTTACCCGGTTCGACCTTGCCCGGGCCGTCGACACCTGATCTGACCAGCTTGATCCTGCCTCCTGTTAACCCCGGGGAGCCGACCTCACCGACAACGGAGCCGGGACGATGAAGTATCCGGTCACCTTCCGATCTGTGCGACTGCTGGCGGCGCTCGGATCTACACTCGTCGTTGTCAGTGGATGCCAGTTCGGTGGACTGAATTCACTCGCCATGCCGGGTACCGAAGGCCACGGGACGGGATCTTTCACGATCACCGTCGAGTTGCCCGATGTGTCCACTCTCCCGCAGAACTCACCGGTTTTGGTCGAGGATGTCGCCGTCGGCAGTGTTTCAGGACAACAGGTCATGCAGCGTCCGGACGGAACTTTCTACGCCGCGTTGCAACTGTCCTTGAGCGCGGCAGTCGAGCTGCCGGCGAACTCCACCGTCACACTGGGGCAGACATCGTTGTTGGGCTCTCAGCATGTCGAACTGGCTGCGCCCACCACCGAGCCTGGTGAGGACGTTCTGCGTGACGGCACGAGTATCCCGATGGAGCGCGCCGCACGCTACCCGAGTACGGAAGAAGTGCTGTCGACGCTCGGCGTCGTTGTTAACAAGGGCAATCTCGGTGCCTTACAGGACATCACCGACGAACTCGACAAGGCTGTCAACGGGTATAGCGGCGACTTTGCGAACCTGCTACCACAACTGGCCGACTTCACCGCGGCGGTGAACCGACAGGCCGGCGACATCGTGACAGCAATGGAATCGGTCAACAGGGTGGCCGGGAAATTCGCCGCCGATGACACGACGATCAGCTCGGCGCTGGCCGCATTACCGGAGGCCACGCGGACCCTGAACGACAACGCAACACGGATCGTCGACACCTTCTCCGCACTGGGCAGATTCAGTGATATCGCAGCCCGTATCCTTGCCAAGACCAAGACTGATCTCACCATCGATGTGACCAACGCCTACGCCGTGGTGAAGCCCCTCGCTGATCACGCCCAGGAACTCATCGATGCTCTACCGATCATGGCCACCTATCCGTTCCCGCAGACCGGCATCAAACAAGCGGTGCGCGGTGATTACCTGAATGCCATCGCCACACTGGACCTCACGCAACGACGATTCGGCGAAAACGTCTTCACGACATCGCCATTGGATCCCAATATGAAGCACCTCAGCGAGATCCTGACCACGCCGGACTTCCTCATCGGTGAACAGGCCAATCTGTCCGGTCAGGCTGCCGACCCCTTCGCCGTGCCGGCGCCGGCGTCCGACCCGAGCACCGGGCAGCGCTGATGCTGACCCGACTCGTTCGTTGGCAACTGAGTGTCTTCGCTGTCGTCACCGTCATTGCAATGGGTTCGGTGGCGATCTTCTACCTACGTGTCCCGGAAGCACTGGGCATCGGACGTTACAGCGTGACCGCCAACTTCGGGGCCAGCGGTGGGCTCTATCCGAACGCCAACGTGACCTATCGCGGATCCACGATCGGCAAGGTCACCGCCGTGACATTGACCGACGAACTGAGTGTCGACGTTCACATGCGCCTCGACTCGGATACGCCCATCCCCGCCGACGTCACCGCGGCGGCGAAGAGTGTCTCGGCGATCGGTGAGCAGTACGTCGACCTCATCCCGCACGCGGATGGCGATCCGCAACGGATGCTGCGAGACGGTGCCGTCATCGACCGAGCCCATACCGCGCTGAGCGGCGATGTCGCCGGCCTTCTGCGGGAAGCCCAAGGCCTGGTCAATTCCCTGGACCACAGCAAACTCCGGGACGTGCTCGACGAGACCGCAGCCGCCTTCGGTGGTACCGGTCCAGAAGTGGCCCGGCTGATCAACTCCGGCAAAGACCTTCTCGACGAACTGAACTCGTCCAGCCAGGACACCACCGCGTTGATCGATCGGCTAGGTCCCTTTCTGGAGGCGCAACTGCGCAGCGGCACGGACATCACATCGCTCGCAGATGGATTGGCGCGGTTCACCAACCATCTCCGCAACGCCGACCCACAGCTGCGGACACTGCTCGACACGGCGCCTGCCGCCGCTGACGCGGCGACGCAGGCATTCGAGGGCATCCGCCCCTCCTTTCCCATGCTGGCCGCAAATTTGGCCAACTTCGGCCGCATAGGCGTGATCTATCGCAAGTCGCTGGAACAGACCCTGGTCGTACTGCCGGCGGTGACGGCGGTCCTGATCAGCGCCGCCGAGCAGATGCCGGCCGACGAGGGTGCCAAGGTCGACTTCAAACTGGGGCTGGGCGATCCGCCGCCGTGCAACGTCGGCTTCATCCCGCCACCGGAAATCAGGTCCCCAGGGGACCAGACCCTGCGAGACCTGCCGAACGACATGTATTGCAAGGTGCCGCACAACTCAGCGTCGGTCGTCCGGGGAGCGCGCAATTACCCGTGCCAGGAATTTCCGGGAAAGCGGGCGCCTACGGTCGCCCTGTGCCGGGACCCGATCGGATACGTCCCGATCGGGAACCAAGCATGGCGGGGACCCGCGGTTCCCGAAGCCACGCCGATCACAGACCCTCGAAACATACTGCCCTATAACAAATATCCCTATATCCCGCCGGGCGCAGACTACGATCCCGGTGCGCCTGTGACCCAACTGCCCGACGGTGTCGAACCGGGGCCGGGGCCTGCCCCGTTCGCGCCTTTCCCGCTGCCGGTACCCCCTGTCACACCAGGTCCGCAACCACCGCCGCTGCCCTACAGCCCTCCGGCTGACCAGCAGGTGCCCCCCTACGGGCAACGGCCGCCCCCGTCGGGCGTACCAGATATCACACCGCCACCGGCGGCGCTGCCCGCCGAAGCGGGAACCGACACCTCGGCACGAGACGCCTTCGCCGGACTGGACGTGACGACCTACGACTCCGGGAACGGTCTCTTCCAGGACCGCAATGGCGGTGTGGGGATGTTCGCTGCGGCAGATGCCAGCATGCGGCCCGCAGAGAACTGGCTCGACCTCATGCTCGCACCGCGCGCTTTCTGACGAGTCCAGTGTGGGCGTCCGCAGTCGACCGATACGACTGACACCTAGGATCTAGCTCATGCGGCACCCGAGACGACATCGACGCGGCGGCGCTGCCTGGTCTGTGGTCGGCAACGAACCGGCGCTGCCTGCCGGTGGGTCGTCTACGCCGCAGCAGCTCACAGCGTAGGAAAGCGACGTTGATGCCCAAGAAGGTCACCGGCGGCACCGCGCCACGACGCACCCGTCACCGTAGCCAGGAACGTGCCGATCGAACGCGTGAACTCGTCATCGAAGAGACAATCCGATGTATCCGAGAGGAAGGGTTCGCCGCAGCCAGCACTCGGCACATCATCGAGCGGATGGGTTTGAGCACCGGTGTCATCCAGTACCACTTCGGTGACCGTGACGGGCTCCTCACCGCCGTCGTCGACCACGCCATCACCTCCCTGGTGACCGCCGTGAACGAGCTTGCCGACGAGGTGGACGGCATCACTGATACCGAAGCCCGGATGACGGCGCTCGCCGATGCAGCGTGGCGAACCTTCCTCAATCCCGCCAGCATGACCGCCATGGAGATCCTGATCGCCACCCGGTCGCTGCGGTCGACTCTCGGTGTCGAGCAGCTCGCGAAACTGCAGCCAGGACTGCAGAGGATCGCCGGTCTCATCGGCGCGCCGTCGTCCTACACCGATGCCATCGCCGATCTGCTGTGGGCCGCGCCGGTCGGGTTGATGGTCGGTCAGATGATCACCGACGTGCCGTTGCCGACCGAGCCGCAACGGCAAGCGATGGCAAAACTGATGACCGATCACCTCGCCGTCAGTTCGCGCGAGGCCGCGGCACGACCGCGCAAGAAGGCGCCCCGCGGCTGAGCGGTCCAGATGGGCAGGGGGGCGCCGGGGTCATGACCTGATCGCGCGTCGCGGGTGCAACCGCAATCCTCGCGTTCGGGGTGACGACGCGAAACTCAAACCTCTGGCGCCGGTTTTCACCACGTTTCGGCCTCCGCTCTTCGGGTAAGCGGCCCGTATGTCGAGTAATCGTGCTGCGATACTCCTGATCGCCGACCCGGGAGCCCCGGCAGCCATCGCTGAGCGGGTATCCGGCTCGCTTCCGGAGGTGCTGCCCGACGCACCTTCGGGTTGCGGTAGATGGCAGGTCTCGGTGCGCCGACAGGCTATTTCGGTAGACGAGGACACCGCAATGGCAGACATCATCAAAGCTGTGGCACCGGATGACGAGGCAGAAGACATAGTTGTCTATGTCACCGATCTACCGCGGCGGCAGGGTACGACGCCGGTGGTGGCTGACATCAGTACGCGCGATCGGTTTGCCGTGATCTCGGTGCCGGCATTGGGGGCGGTATCGATCGAACACCGGCTCAAAGCCGTCGTGCAATCGGTTTACTCCGAGATGACACACTCGGCGAAAGATCGAGAGGCACCCGTGCCGAGGGCAACTCGGATAGTGGACGGTGACGTCGTTCACTATGTTTCGTCGTCCGGGTTGCAACGCGTGCGATTACTCGCGGGCATGGTCTACGCGAATCGCCCATGGCGGCTGGTCACCGGGATGTCGAAGGTCATGATGGCAGCATTTGCCACCGGTGCCGTGAGTCTCGCCTATCCGACGATGTGGCAACTGTCGAGCACCATGGGGCCGTGGCGACTCAGTGCCGCAACAATTTGACCAGTGTTGCCATGGTCAGTTGGCTCATCGTCGAACACGGCTTGTGGGAGCGGCCAAAGGGGTCGGTGGCACGGGATCGTGCGGTGTTGTACAACGCTTCAACTGTCATCACCCTCGCCGTCGGTGTTGTCGTCTTCCATGCTGCGCTGTTCCTGCTTCTTCTGTTGACGGCGTGGTGGACATTGCCTCCGCAATTGGTCGCCCAGAGCATCGGTGGACCCGTCGGTCTGCCAGCGCTGCTGTTGATGGCGTGGTTGGTGGCTGCGGTCGCCACTCTGGGCGGGGCATTGGGGTCTGGAATGGAAGACGATGATGCCGTGAAGGCCGCGGCGTACGGTGCCCGCCAGCGCAAGAGATTCGAGGATCAGCGCGGAAAGGTCAGTCCGCACTCCGGATGAGCTGAGTCATCCATATTTCCGATGACGCCATGGTGGCTGATCTACCGGGCGACGTTTCCTATATCTCCGCCCCACCCAACGGGCAATCCACGATGGCCCGTTGGACGATCTCGCGCAGCGTCCCGGCGCTGGGTATGTCCAGCCAGTACTGGACCGCGGTATGGATGGCGGCGATGACGGTCGCGGCGGCCAGTCGTGGAGCCAGGTCGACGTCCGGGTCGGTGCCGGTCCGTTCGGCGATCTCGTCGGCGAGGACCCGCTCGACCTCGATATCGGACTTGCGTTCCTCGGCGAACAACGACGGTTCGGATCGGATGAGGCGAGCCCGGGCCATCCAGGCGCGGTCGGGTTCGTCGGAGAACAGCGCAGCCGCGGCTGCGCGCAGCGCCTGGGGAAGTGGTTCGTCGGCAGGGCGGGCACGCAATGCCGCGCGGAAGACGTCGGCGCGGATCGCTGCGACGCCGACGATCGCCGCTTCCTTGCTGGGGTAGTAGTTGTTGAACGTCCGCGGTGATACTCCGGCCGCGGACGCGATTTCTTCGATGCGAACTCCTGCGACGCCGTGCTCGACCGCGAGGTCGAGCGCCACCGCGCTGAGAAGGGCGCGCAGCTCGCGCTTCTTGCGCTCGCGCAGGCCCTGTCCTGGTGCAGGGGAGGCCGAATCTGAACCCACAGCTCGTGTCCCCCTCGTCAACTGATCGGTCGAGAACAGTAGTCGGGCAAGCTGCTCGGGTCGTGTGACGATCGTCGTCCCAGTATCCGAGGTATCGGACTGGACAGCATGATGTTTCGGGCAGCGATGCCGGATCGGGTCCGGGGAACCGTGATGTAGGTGAACAGGTGGCTCTGCTTGGCTGCCACCAGCGGGCGGTGGGCGGCCTCGTACCGGAGGAAGGCGTCCAGCGGTGAATCGCTGCGGCTCAGCTCGCCCGCGAGACGATAGGCTCCGGTGAGCGCCAGCAGTGCGCCGGCCCCCGACGCCGGTGATGCGCAATAGGCGGCATCGCCGACCAGCGCGATACGTCCGGTCGACCATGACGGCATCGAAATCTGGTCCAGTGCATCGAAGTAGAAGTCGTCGGCGGCTTCGGCGGCATCGAGAAGTGCCGGAACGTGCCATCCCGATTCGGCGAAGGCATCGCGGACCAGGTGGCGCTGAGCGGTGATATCGCGATAGTCATAGCTCAACGGAGTGGGGCTGTGGAAGGTGAAGGTCATCAATCCGTGTCCGGATCTATCGCAGTAGAGAGCCACCGATTTGCCGGGCTCGTTGTAGAACGTCGTCCAAAAGGGCTCGCCCACAGTGGAATCGACGCTCGCCACTGCATAGTAATGCTGCTTGAAAACGCGGAAGTCGTCCTCGGAACCGAACGCTGCGCGCCGGATTTTGGAGTGGATCCCGTCGGCGCCGATCACCGCGTCGAAATGCCGTCCAGGTGTGCGGGCGAACGTGACGTCCACTCCGGCGTCGTCCTGGTTCAACTTGGTGACGGTATCGCCGAAGATGTATTCGACGTCGGATTCGGTTGCGGCGTAGAGCAAGTGCGCGAGATCGCCGCGGGTGATCTCGATATCTTCGGAGCCGACCATGTTCTGGACTTCGGAGGTCGGGAAGCGGACGCGTTGCCGGTCGGATCGATCGACGAAGCGCATTCCGCGGTTCACCATGGCGCGATCCCTCACGTCGGCGGTGAGGCCCATGCGATCGATCACGGTCAGCGCCTCGGAGCGAATGTCGACTCCGTTACCGCCGCGCCGGAGTTCGGGTGACTGCTCGACGATGGTGACCTCGAAACCGGCACGGGTCAGCCAGAAGGCGGTCGCGGGACCGGCAATGCTGGCGCCGGCGATCAGGATGCGCGGTGTTGTCATGCCTCCATCCTGCCCAAAAGATGCGCAACGCGCAAAGTTGCGTGGTACGCAAAAGTGGGACCTCTTCGTCAGGTGAGCACCTGCACCAGGATGAAGACACCGACGATGGCGATCGCCGCTCCGGATCCCACCCGGAGTCGGCGTTGCGTGCGTGGATTGGTGACGCGCGTGAAGATGCGTGCCGCGGCGATGGCCAGCACGGTGAGGTAGAGGAAGGCCACTGCCGCGTCGATGGCACCCAACGCCAGGATCGAGCCGACCGTGAGGTTCGGCGCGTACTGCGGAGCCAGTAGCAGAAAAAACAGTCCGACCTTGGGATTGAGTAGACACGAAACCAGTCCCTTGGTGAATCCGGCTGTCCCGGCGCGCGTCCGACCGCCGGGATGATCGAGCAGTTCGTCGGTGTCGAACACCTCGCGAATGCCGAGATAGATCAGGTAGGCCCCGCCGGCGAAGTGCAGGACATCGACCAGACCGGGGTGGGCCGCCAGCAAGCGGGCCAATCCCACCGCGACGGCGCAGGCCCACAGCAACGAGCCCATCGCCGAGCCGGCCGCGACGAAGATGCCCTCGCGTGGCCGATTCAGGGCGAGCCGGAGCACCAGCAGGGAGTCCGGACCCGGTGAGATGGACAGCAATAGGCACAGCCCCGCGAAACTCAGCGCGGTCTCGATCGTCACGGGTCAGCTACCCGGTGCCACACCCGGTGCTTTCATGTGGACGCGGACAACTCGTCGGATCGCCACTTCGCCGCACTCGGTGTGCTGGGGCGCGACGTCGACGATGCCACTCATGGTTGCCTCTCCATCGGAGTTCTCCGTGGCCATAAGGGGTATCACGCTGCTGCGCGGCGGCGCACCCGATTTTCCGCTCGCCGGCACGGTGGTGGCCATCAACCTCATCGGCGATGGACCCGCTTGACAGTTTGTCTGGCACCAGACAGACTTGTCTGGTGCCAGACAATGACAACGATGGGCACCGAGACACGATCGGTGCCTGGACCAAACGCTGTTACCTGGCCGCCCGCGAGGCCATGGAAGACTCGCTCCGGCCGCACGGCCTCGGGGCGACGCAGTGGTACGTGCTGTACTTCCTGGTCGAAGATGGACCCATTCGACAGCGCGAGCTCCAGGACCGCCTTCAGGTCGAACGGGCCACCCTGAGTTCGGTGGTGGGCGCGCTGGTTCGCAAGGAACTGATCGAGCAGGTCCCTGCCGACGATGACATGCGGCAGAAGCTCTTGCGGATCACCCCGGCAGGACGCGCGCTGTGGAGAGATCTCCCGGACCTGACGCAGATTCACGCGTTGGCGTTCGACGGAATCGACGCCGACGACCTGGAGGTGGCCGTCCGGGTGCTCAGAACGGCCACCGCACGTCTCGAGCAGTACCGGAAGGAGAGACACACATGAAGATCGTGGTGACCGGTGCAACCGGGCTGGTGGGTTCCCGATTGGTCCCCAGGCTGCTCGAGCAAGGTCTGGACTGTCATGCGTTGGTGCGGCGCCCCGGGTCCGCCCCCGCCGGTGTCACCGAGGTGATCGGCGACCTGTTCGACGGTGACACGCTCGCCCGGGCGCTTGAGCAGGCCGATGCCGTGATCCACCTGGCCGCGATGTTCCGTTCGACCGATGAGGACCTGATCTGGCGGACGAACTTCGACGGCACTCGCAAGCTGGTCGAGGCCACCGGCAGAATCGCTCCCGAGGCCCGGTTCATCATGGCCAGTACGAGCCACGTGTACGGCACCGGTGGCGGGCGACCGGGCCGTGAAGATGACGCGGTCGCCGCCACCGCTGCCTATCCCGCCAGCAAGATCGCGGCCGAAAAGCTCTTACGTGCAGCCGGTTTGACGTGGACGATCCTGCGTTACGGATTCGTCTACGGAGACGGCGACGGCCACCTGGAGGCGCTGCCCGCCCTGGTGGCCGGTCGCAATATGCACCCGGCCGCACGGATGAGCATGGTCCACCACCGTGACATCGCCACCGTGACCGGGTTGGCCTTGACCGGAGCCCTGGACGGCCAGATCATCAACGTCGGCGACGAGGCCGCCATGTCCCTCTATGAACTGGTCCACCTGGCCGGAGGCGCCATGGATGCGACCGCGGGTCCGCTGCCGAACCCATGGCATCTGGTGATGGATGGATCGCGGGCGCGACGTCTCGGCTTCCGGCCGGCGGTGCGCACCGTTCACCAGGCCGTCGCTGACGGACTGCTGTGACCCGTGCCGGCCGGAAGCCGCGAACACGTCAGTCCCTGATCTCGCTGTCCTCGTACACGATTCGTCCGATCAGCTCGTAGCGTCGAGGATCGCGAAGTTTGAAGTAGGTGGCAAGCACCGCACCCAACACGAACAGGCCGACGACGATCCAGGGTGTCAACGTGAACAACAGCGTGCCGGATGCGGTTCCCGCGGCGGTGTCCTTGTGCTGCCACAGCAGGTACACCACGTAGAGCATGCCGATGCCACCGAGGCCGGGTGCGACCAGTGTCTTGAACCAGTGCTTGGACACCGGATGGTTCTTGCGGATGTGGAAGTAGCTGATCACCGAGAACGCACAGAGCGATTGGACGATCAGGATCGCCATCGTCCCGAGGATCGCCAACAGGGTGTACATGTGCACGTAGGGGTCCATGCCGGCGAAAAGGAAGGACAGGATGATCACCAGGGTGATGCCGCTCTGCACGAAGGACGCGATGTGAGGTGAGCCGTGAGTGGGGTGTGTCGCACCGATGGTCTTCTGCAGACGAGTCGACAGGCCCTCGCGTCCCAGCGCGTACAGATACCGCGAGGCGCAGTTGTGGAAGGCCATACCGCAGGCAAACGAACCCGACACCAGAAGCACGTTGAAGACCATGATCGCCCATTCGCCGTACGTACTGCGGACGGGCGCGAAAAAGATCTCCGAGGCGGTGTCGGCGTCCTGGGCGAGTTCAATCGCTCGATCGGGACCGGTGCCTGCGATCGCCATCCACGATACGAAGACGTAGAACGCGCCAACGCCGAGAACACTGATCATGGTGGCACGCGGGATGATCCGCTTGGGGTCGCGCGATTCCTCTCCGTACATGGCGGTCGATTCGAATCCGACCCATGACCAGAACGCGAAGAACAGGCCGAGTCCGGCACTGGCGCCGGCGATTCCGGCGGCAGGACTGAATGCGCCCAAGGGATTGAGGGTCTCGGCCACCGCGAAACCCTGCGGACCACCGCCGCGGAAAAGTACCGCGACAGCGCCCAGCGCCAGCATGACGATCTCTGTGACCAGGAAGACGCCGAGCACCTTCGCGGTCAGGTTCACGTCGAAGTAGGTCAAGATCGCGTTCGCTGTCAGCATGAGCAGTGCCGGGATGATCCAGTGCACGTGCACACCGAGCTGAGATAACAGCATGTTCTGCGCGAAGAACGAAAAGATGCCGATCAACGACGCTTCGAACACCACGTAGGCCATCGTGATGAGCCCGCCGCTGGCCATCCCGACCACCCGACCGAGGCCGTGGGAGATGTAGCCGTAGAACGCGCCGGTGGTGGTGATGTGTTTGGCCATCGTCGCGTAGCCGATGGCGAACAGACCGAGGACGACGGTGGCGACGATGTAGCCGGCGGGGGCGTGTGAACCATTTCCGGATCCCACGGCGATGGGCACGTTACCCACCATGGCGGTGATCGGCGCCGCGGTGGCGACAGCCATGAAGATCACGCCCACCGTGCCCACGGCATTGCGCTTGAGCCGCTGGACGTCTTGAACTGGTGTTTCTCCAGTAGGTCGAGAATTTATGGACATCGATAGCGCACCTTCCACGCTGAGGGTTGGGAGTCGGTGTGGCGCAGGCCACATGCGAACCAGTCGATATTGGCACTACCAATTCAGCTTGGCAATACCCAGAAAGAGACCATTGACTTAATTGGTCCACTCGTTTTAGGGTGGGCGGCGTCACAGCTTCCCCGTGGCAGTAGAGGAGTCGCATGTACGACTACGGCACGTTCTCGTTCGAATCCAAGGAACAGGTCCTGGAGCAGGCGACCGCCTTCTGGAATCCGGACAAGACGCGGTTCTGGACGGATTCCGGGGTCGATCTGGTGATCGACCGCCGGGAGGGCTACTTCCTGTGGGACATGGGCGGTCGTCGTCTGATCGATATGCACCTCAACGGCGGCACCTACAATCTCGGGCATCGTAACCCCGAAGTGATGCAGGCCCTTTCGGACGGCATGGCGCATTTCGACGTGGGAAACCACCACTTCCCGTCGGTCGCGAGGACCGCTCTCGCTCAGCGACTGGTGCAGACGGCGCCGGCGTCGATCAAGAAGGTGGCCTTCGGGTCGGGTGGTGGCGAAGCGATCGATATCGCGCTCAAGAGCGCACGCCATGGCACCCAACGGCGCAAGATCGTCTCGGTCATCAAGGCCTATCACGGTCATACCGGCCTGGCCGTGGCAACCGGTGATGACCGCTTCGCCAAGTTGTTCCTCGCCGATCGGCCCGACGAGTTCCTGCAGGTGCCCTTCGGTGACATCGACGCGATCGAACGAGCCCTTGCCCCAGGCGACGTGGCGGCGGTGATCATGGAGACCATCCCCGCGACATACGGATTCCCGCTTCCGCCAGTGGGTTACCTCGAAGCAGTGAAGGCCGCCACCGAAAGACACGGAACGCTGTACATCGCCGACGAGGTCCAGACCGGGCTGATGCGCACCGGCGAACTGTGGGCGATCACCAAGCACGGTATCGAACCAGACATCATCGTGACCGGAAAAGGATTGTCCGGCGGAATGTATCCGATCACCGCGGCCCTGCTCGGGGAACGGGCCGCGCAATGGCTGGATCAGGATGGCTTCGGGCACATTTCGACCTTCGGTGGCGCCGAACTCGGCTGTGTTGCCGCGATCAAGACCCTGGAGATCTGCACCCGGCCCGAGGTGCGTTCGATGGTCCACTACATCTCGGATCTTTTCGATCACGGACTGCGACGCATCCAGGCCGACTACCCCGACTGGCTGACCGGAATCCGCCAGAACGGTGTTGTCATCGGCTTGGAGTTCGACCATCCCGAAGGGGCCAAGTACGTCATGCGGGAACTCTATGAGAACGGGGTGTGGGCGATCTTCTCGACCCTGGATCCCCGTGTGCTGCAGTTCAAACCGGGACTTCTGCTGTCCCGCGAACTGTGCGAGGACGTCCTGGACCGCCTCGATGTCGCGGTGGGCCGGGCCAAGACAGCTGCCACCGGAAGAAGGGCATCATGAACACCGCACAGGCCGGCCACATGCTCGAACGTGCCCGCTGGGCTGCCGCGGCCTACGCCGGATACGACGCGGCCACGGTGTCGACGATTGTCAACGCGGTGGCCGAAGCGGGATACCGGGAGGCCGAACGATTCGCTGCCGATGCCGTGAAGGAAACCGGGATTGGGGTGGTGGCCGACAAGGTGATCAAGAACCGGGCCTGCTCCCGGGGCATCGTCGATCACTATCGCGGCCGGGACTTCGTCTCACCGCGCGTCGACACCGACCGCAAGATCGTCGAGTTGCCCCGCCCGGCCGGCGTGGTGCTGGCACTGACGCCCACGACGAATCCGGTTGCCACCGTCTACTTCAAGACAATTCTGGCGTTGATGACACGCAACGCCATCGTCATCGCCCCGCACCCGCGGGCCAAACGATGCTCGGCGGATGCCGCACTGATACTGGCCGCAGCGGCGGAGGCCGCCGGAGCGCCCGACGGCATCATCCAGGTCATCGATGAACCGACCATCCCGTTGGCCGAGGCATTGATGGCCGACGAACGTACCGATGTCATCGTGGCCACCGGTGGTTCGGCGGTGGTCCGCGCCGCGTACTCCTCCGGCAATCCTGCGCTCGGGGTAGGGCCCGGTAACGTTCCGGTGCTCGTCGACGCGAGCGCCGATATCACCGCGGCGGCTCGACGGATCGTGGACAGCAAGGCCTTCGACAATTCGGTGCTGTGTACCAATGAGTCCGTCCTCATCGCCGAGGCGGGCATCGCGGACAAGCTCCAATCGGCATTGTCGAGGGCGGGTGCCTACGTCCTCGACGAGGATGGCGCACGTCGCCTGCGTGCCTACATGTTTCCCGGTGGACACCTCAACACCGACGTGGTCGGGCGCGACGCCGCATGGATCGCCGGACAGGCCGGACTGCGGGTCACTCCGAAGACGCGGGTACTGGTTGCGCCGTTCGGCCAGGTGATCTCGGAGGAAGTGTTGGCCCACGAGAAGTTGTCCCCGGTACTCGGAATGACCACTGTCGCCGATGCGAATCGCGGTATCCGGGCGGCGCGTGCGGTGGTGCGGATCGCCGGTGCCGGCCATTCGGCTGCCATCCACAGCGAGAACCCGGCGGTGATAACCGAATTCGCCACGCAGGTACCGGTCCTGCGAGTGTCGGTCAACGTGGGCAACTCCACCGGGAGCTCGGGCTTGGAGACCAACCTGGCACCGTCGATGACCATCGGTACCGGTTTCGTGGGTCGCAGCTCCATCGGGGAGAACCTGCAACCGGACAATCTGGTCAACTGGACACGGATCGCCTACAACTCCGACGCGGCCGTCCGCATGGCCGATTTCGGCGGTATCCAGCCGTGGCGTGCGCCGAGCGGCAGTGTTCCTGCCTACCCGCGAGCCTCCAACGATCGCGGCGATGGTGCCCCACCGGTGCCGGCAAGGCGCATGCCGCAGCCCCGTTCGTCCGATCCGAATCTCGATGTCCTGCGCGCTGAGCTGCGCGCGCTGGTCGTCGAGGAACTCGCTCAACTGATCAAGAGGTGACCTTGTGGCCGAACTACGTTCCTTCATCTTCATCGACCGGCTCCAACCCCAGACGATGTCCTATCTCGGGACCTGGATCAAGGGTGCACTGCCCCGGGCTGATCAGGCCGCCCAGATCATCGAGGTCGCTCCCGGCCTCGATATCGAAGGTGTCACCGATGTCGCGCTCAAGCACGCCGAGGTCAAGGCCGGAATCCTCGTGGTGGAGCGGCAGTTCGGCTACCTGGAGTTCCACGGTGAGACCGGTGCGGTGAAGGCCGCGGCAGATGCCGCGCTGGACTCCCTCGGCGGTGACGGTGGGGCGGCCGTGCGCCCGACGATCCTGGCGTCCCGCATCATCTCCAGCATCGATCACCAGCACGCATTCCTGATCAATCGCAACAAGATCGGCTCCATGGTGCTGGCCGGAGAGTCGCTGTTCGTCCTGGAGGTGCAGCCGGCCTCCTATGCGATCCTGGCCACCAACGAGGCAGAGAAGGCTGCCGACATCAAGGTCGTCGACTTCCGGATGATCGGCGCCACCGGCCGGGTGTATCTGGCCGGCGCCGAAGCCGATGTCCGCCAGGCCGCCGACGCGGCCCGACATGCCTTGGCGCAGCCATGAGTGTCGACCGTGATGAATTGCGCGCCATGGTTCGGGAGGTGGTGCGCGACGCCGTTGCAAGCCTGAAGACACCGGAACCGGGTCCGCCCGCACCGACCGCGGTGGCCCCCGCGCCACCGGCTTCGGTGGCCGAAGCGATGGGTGTGGAACCCACCGGCCCGCGTGCGTCCGACGGTAAGATCCGCACCGAGACGGTGCGGCTGTCCGACGAGGTGGAACTTGACGGCTTCGTGCGAAAGCTGCTGCGGTTGTTCGAGAATCCGAAGAATCGCGCGGACCTCAAGGCCGGCCGGCTCCGCTTCCGGCTCGCGTCGAAGGCAACCGGTTCGGCATCGGTCGGCCCGGTGCACCGCGTGGACAGCGGAGCGGTCACCGAACGCTATCTGGCGGATCTGGCAGGCGGGACGCTGCTCCTCGGCCGCCGCGCGGTGCTGACACCGCTGGCCAGGGAGAAGGCGCGCAGCCTGGGCATCACCATCACCAAGGAGCGGACATGATTACAGCAACTGTCACCGGCAATGTCTGGTCGACACGGCACGTGGAGGGCATTCCGCCGGGCGCCTTCCTGGAGGTGCAGATCGACGGCACGGAATCCCGGTTGGTCGCCTTCGACGTCCTGGGTACCGGCGTCGGAGAGCGTGTGCTCATCGCGCAGGGATCAGTGGCCTCGGGGTGGTTCACCGGCCCACCACCACCGGTCGATGCGCTCGTCATCGGTTCCATAGACGCAACACCCAACAAATAAGGAGAAGTCATGTCCAGCAACGCAATCGGTCTCATCGAAACCAAGGGATACGTCGCCGCACTGGCAGCTGCCGACGCGATGGTCAAGGCGGCCAACGTCACCATCACCGACCGCAAGGAGGTCGGTGACGGGCTGGTGGCGGTGATCGTGACCGGTGAGGTCGGAGCCGTGAAGGCAGCCACCGAGGCCGGCGCCGAAACCGCATCGCAGGTCGGTGAACTGGTGAGCGTCCACGTCATACCGCGTCCGCACAATGAATTGGGCGCCCACTTCGCGGTGTCCAGCAAGTAGCCATGTCGGGCTCCATCCACACCCAGATACGGGTCTACCTCCTGGTCGAGGATCTGCAACGGCAGTTCGCGGCGTATCTTGGGACTCCGACCCGGGCGCGCGGCTATCCGCCGTACGCGGGTGAACACGCCCTCATCGTGGAGGTGTCGCCGGCGCTCGCGATCGAGCGGGTGATCGACCTGGCACTGCGGGAGGTGCCCGGTATTTCTCCGGGAATCCTCTACGTGGAGCGCCAATTCGGCGTGCTCGAGATCCACTCGGCCGACCTGGAAGAGGTACGTCGGGCAGGTGCGGCAATCCTGGCGGGTACCGGGAACAAGGCCGAGGATCAGTTGCGGCCTCGGGTGCTCTATCACGACATCATCGCCGACATCACCGATCAGCACGCTGTCATCCTGAACCGCAATCGGCAGGCGTCGATGATCCTGCCGGGTGAGTCGTTGCTGGTTTATGAGATGACGCCGGCGTTGTTCGCCGCTGTCGCTGCGAACGAGGCCGAGCGAGCGGCACCGGGATTGACGATCGTCGATGTCCAGATGATCGGTGCGGCCGGGCGGCTGTACATCGGCGGCAGCGACGAAGACGTCACCGTCGCCAGGGATCGGATCACCGAGGTGTTGGCCGGCATCGAAGGTCGGGAGCACTGATGACGACGAAGATGGAAAGGAGGCGATATTCGTGGCAGCGGTGATCACCGACGATGTTGATCTCGCCAGACGTGCGCTCGGCCATTACGAGGTCTCGGCCGGTGCCGACCTGCGGCTGCTCAATCTCTCGGAGAACGCCACGTATCTGGTGACCGATCGTGGCGAACAGTCCATCCTGCGGGTACACCGACAGAACTATCATCGGGCCCACGAGATCGAATCGGAGCTCGACTGGCTCTCAGCGTTGAGTGCCGACAGCGATGTGACGGTTCCTCGCGTCCTGCCTGCCCTCGACGGTCGGCGGGTGGTCACGGTCGACGGGGCCGGCGCGGATCGGCACGTCGTCCGATTCGAGATGGTCGCCGGTGCCGAACCCGATGAAACAGCATTGACCAACCACGACTTTCAGTCGCTGGGCCGGATCACCGCCGCGCTGCACGATCATGCTCAACGCTGGCAACGGCCCGCAGGCTTCCAGCGCTTCTCCTGGGACTGGGAGCACAGTCTGGGCGACCGCGGCCGCTGGGGACGTTGGCAGGATGTCGCAGGCGTGGGGGAGGGCGAACGGCACCTCCTCGGCCGCGCGGAGCAGCTGCTGAAGGACAGGCTGCATGCCTATGGCACCGACCCGAATCGCTTCGGGCTGGTGCATGCCGACCTGCGGCTGGCGAACCTGTTGGTCGACCCGGCAACCGAACGGACCACGGTCATCGACTTCGACGACTGCGGATTCGGGTGGTATCTCTACGATTTTGGTACAGCGGTGTCCTTCATCGAGGACGACCCGGCCTTGCCCCAGTGGCAGGAATCCTGGGTAGCCGGCTACCGGAGCCGCCGTGAACTGGCGGCCGCAGACGAGAACATGCTGGCCTCGTTCGTGTTCCTGCGACGGCTGCTGCTCGTTGCATGGATGGGCTCGCACAGCCATTCCAAGGAATCCGCGACCAAGGCCATCAGCTACGTCGAAGGTAGCTGCGGATTGGCCGAACGTTATCTCTCGTCCAACGGGCATAATCTCTGACACACAGTGAGGACAACGATGTTTCATTCACTAGCCGGTCGCACCGCGATCGTGACCGGTGGTAGTAGAGGAATCGGCCGCGGAATCGCCGAGGTCTTCGCCGCCGCAGGTGTCAACGTCATCATCACCGGGCGCAATCAGGAGGATCTGGATCGCGCGGTGGCGGCATCAGCCGGTGCTGCCGGCGCGATCAGCGCGGTACGCGCCGATGTCGCGGATCCAGAGCAGGCGCAGCGGGTGGTCGAAGCCGCCATCGAACGTCACGGTGGTCTCGACATCGTCTGTGCGAACGCCGGCATCTTCCCGTCCGGCCGGCTCGAGGAACTGACCCCCGACGATATCGACCAGGTGCTCGCGGTCAACTTCAAGGGCACGGTGTTCATGGTCCAGGCCGCGCTGGGCGCCCTGACCACCAGCGGCCATGGGCGGGTCATCGTGACCTCGTCCATCACCGGTCCTGTCACCGGCTACCCGGGATGGTCGCACTACGGCGCCAGCAAGGCTGCCCAACTGGGCTTTCTGCGCACTGCGGCAATCGAACTCGCACCCCGCAAGATCACCATCAATGCGGTCCTGCCTGGGAACATCACCACCGAGGGTCTGGCGGACATGGGCGGAGATTACATCGATCAGATGACCTCGGCCGTGCCCATCGGCAGGTTGGGCTCGGTCGCCGATATCGGGAATGCGGCACTGTTCTTCGCCACCGATGAGGCGGCATTCGTCACCGGGCAGTCGCTGGTCGTGGATGGCGGTCAGATCCTGCCGGAGTCGCACATGGCCATCGCGGAAATGACCGCGCCCGCGTCCGGTTAGAATTGGATGTACCAATCACGCGGATGCAGGGGGAGCGGTGGCGAGTCACAGCGAGCAGTTGCGCCGCCGCATCGTCGCGGATGTGAACGCCGGAGATCCTGGAGCCAAGCTGGGCAGCGAACGCGAGCTGGCTGAGCGGTACGGCACCAGCCGGACCAGTCTGCGGCAGGTGTTGGCCGCACTGGAGGAGGCTGGGCTGGTGCACCGAGTCATCGGGCGTGCCGGTGGAATATTCATCAGCCACGGCCAGGTCGAGCGCAACCTCTCCGACGTGGTGGGCGTGCCTGCCTTCCTGGCCAGCCAAGGCTATGTTGCCGGCTCGCGGGTGCTGTCGACCAAGATCGGCGTCGCCGACCAGACGACCCGGCAAGCACTGCAGATCGGTCCCGGCGATTACGTCGTCGATATCACCAGGGTGCGGCTGGCGGACGGTTCGCCGATCTCGCTGGAACACGCCCAGTTACCCGCGGACAGATTCCCGGGCCTGCTCGAACAGCAGCTCGGCGGCTCGCTCTATGAGCTCTTGGAGTCGCAGTACGGTCTGGTCAATGGCCGGGCGATGGAGCGTATCGAGGCTGTCAATGCCACCGATGAGGAGGCGAGCCTGCTGGGCATCGAACCGCAGAGCGCGCTCCTGCTCATCACCCGCGTGACACATGATCAGCACGGCACCCCGTACGAGTTCTCGCGAGATCTGTTCCGTGGGGATCGGACCGCGCTGGCCGTGACCGCGCAGGGCAGGGGCCTGACGGGAGCCAAGTCAGGACCAGCCACCATCACGCTACAAAGCCAGACGGGCTGATCTCTCGATCTCATAGGCGTTGTACGTCAACGGTTCTGTTCGAAAGGTGCTCGCGCTCAGGGCGGCGGTGCAGAGCCGTCGCCTTCGGCTCGTCGGCTGCGCACCAGCTTCAACAGCATTCGGCGTAGTTCGGGGCCGTCGTCCCCGATCACGGCAACCAGTCCCGGATCCTTCTTCTCCCGCTCCACCAGCGTGGCGTACACCCGCCGGCCCGCCGCTGTGCTCGTGACCGTCTTGCGTCGCTCGTCTCGCGGATCGACCTGTCGGCTGACATAGCCGAGACGTTCCAGCCGTTCGACGGTGCGACTGGCCGTCTGGTCGGTGACCCGACAGGCGTGCGCGATCTCGCGTTGGGTCGCGGGTCCGGTCGCGACCACGTGCAGCACGACCAATCCCGCACTGGACAGGTCATACTCGCCGAGGACGTGCTCCCAGGACTGTTCGACGAGCCGTGCCGCCATCGACAAGAGTCGACCGGTCGGCCAGCCGTCCAAGTCGTCCATCGATCTTCCTTCGTCGGGACTTGCAATTATTCAGCAGGCTGAACAATATGGTGGGTATCCGAGTCATTGTGTCAGCACCGCAATGGCGCCGAGAAGCGAGCAGAAATGGACGCAGATGACTTTTGATACCTCTACCGAAGGCCGGTCCCGACACATCCCGGCACTGATCGTCTCGCTGGTTTCGGTGGCTCTTGTCGCGGCGTTGGGCGGACTGGCGTCGGCGGACGCGGCAAGCGATTACGGTAATCTCGCCCAGCCGGACTGGGCTCCGCCGCCGAACCTCTTCGGCCCGGTGTGGACCGTGCTGTACGTGTTGATGGGAGTCGCGGCCTGGCTGGTCTGGCGGGAGACTCCGCGGTGGACCAGCCCTGCCATCATCATCTATGCCGTCCAGCTCGTCCTGAATCTGCTGTGGTCACCGCTGTTCTTCGGTGTCGGTTGGCGCGGAGTGGCGCTCGTCGACATCCTGCTTCTCGACGTGGCCGTCGCAGCAACCATCGCCTTGTTCTGGAAGATCAATCGGGTTGCCGCGGTGATGCTGGTCCCCTACCTCGGATGGGTGCTGTTCGCGACGGCGCTGAACTACTCGATATGGTCGCTCAACAGCTGATCAGCTCTGCGCCTGCCAGGCGCGGGCCGCGACGAGCTCGGGTACCAATGTCTCGGTGAGTAGTCGGACATCGTCGACGCCATCGCCGGGGTAGCGCACGCAGGTGGTCGCGGTGGGTACCGTACCGCCCACCGCAACCACGGTGGTCTGGCGCGGACCCGTCCACTCGGCCAGCTGGGCCTCCCATGCCGACCCGGCGAAGACCAGCATCCGCATATCGGTGTTCTTGGTGCGGTACACGTCGACGTGGCTCCAATCGCCGGTCTCACAGCCGATGGCCGACCGCCGCGGACCCTCGCGGAACATCAGTGCACCCTGCTGGGCGGACGAGAGTCGGTGCGCCGGTGCGCAGAGATGTGTCTCGACCGGACCCAACAGGCACTCGGAAACTGTGGGAAGCCAGTCTGATTCACGGGTCAGCAGGTGGTCGCTGGCCTGGGCTGCCATCTCCACCGTGGCCGTCAGCTCATCGATGGGTGTTCCCGTCAGCTGGCACTCGAGCGCCAGCAGCAACACCACCGTGTGCTGGAAGCTTCGGCAGGCCACCCCGCCGAGCTCGGGCTCGGCCAGGAGTTCGACAGTGGCCGAGCAGCGTTCGGTGATGGCTGATCCGGCGGTGTTGGTCAGCGCCACCGTCGTGGCGGTGGAATCCAGGCGGTCGAGTGCGTCCAGTGTCTCCACCGACCCGCCTGAGGCGGAGGTCGCAACGACCAGGGTGCCCGGCCCCCAGTTCGGCAGCAGCTGGGATGATGCGATGTCGGAGACTGCGCATACGCCACGCGCACGCAATCGTGCCGCGGCGACACCGGCTGCGTACGCGGAGGACCCCATGCCGAGGAAGACGACACGCGATATGTCCTCCGTGATCACCGACGCCCACGGATTCCGCTGTGCCAGAGCCATGGCCAGTCCGGACAACACCTCCGGCTTGCGGGTGAGGTCGGCGGCGAAGGCATCAGGATTCATCGGCTCATCTCGTGCAGTAGGGCGGGTAGGGCGGCATCGGGAACATACATCCAGCGGGGCAGATGGCGACCGGCGTAGACGATCTCACGCAGTACCTGCTGTAACCGCAGGGCGATGAGTGCACCGTCGACATGCAGTTCGGCGTGCCCGTTGTCGGCGAGCCTGCTCAGGTAGGCGTCGTAGAGCGCAGTGCGTGCCGTCAGGTCCACTGGTCGCAACTGCTCGGGTGTGAATTCACCGCGGCGGGCCGCGACGATGCCGACATGTGCCAAAGACTGGATGATCCCGGCCAGGTCGACCGCCGCCGGTGCGGGTAGCACACGCTCGGCCGGGGGGAGAACGGGATTGCCGTCGAAGTCGTTGACCAGCAACGTGTTCGACGAACTGAGGATCTGGCCGACATGTAGATCCCCGTGGGCGTCCAATATCGGTACACCGGCGAGAGCGGCCAGGTCCTGCAGAGTTGTCGCGATGGCGTCGGCGTGTCGGGTGAGAAGGTCGGCCAGCTGGGGATCGGCCAGTCGGCGCGCGGCATCGAACGTCGTGAACGCATTGTCGCGCCAACGGCGGGCATCGGTGTCGGTCGCGATGGTGACTGTCGCGGCCAACGCGCAATGCATGTCGGCGATCACTTCCCCCAGTGACGCACAGGTGCGCAGCACGGCGGCGTGATCACCGGTTCGCGCCGCGTCCAGAAACAGGTCGACGGCCCACGTCCAGCCGTCGACTGCACCCGGCAGGTATCCGGTGATCGTCGCCACGAGGGTTTCCTGGTCGTCATCGGGCACCCAGGTGAGTACCGCCCACGGCGTGGGCATCGCGGTGAAACCGGAAGCGATCAGGTGGGTCAGGCGTCCGACCGCCGGGTGTGGCCCGCGCTCCAGGTGCGTTGCCCACTTCACCACCGCGGTATCGCCCACGATCACGGACTCGTTGGTCTGGTCGACCCCTACCGCTCGCTCTCCATTCGGCACCCGGCCGTTGGCCCATGACACCACTTCGAAACGGCCGGCCGAGGTGCGACCGGCAGTGCCGACGATGAGCTCGAGCAGGGCTTCTGCCGCACCGTCACCCGGGCTGGCACGACGGATCCCGCCGTCGCGGACCACCGGAACAGCTGAGAACTCACCGTCGCTGCTGATGATCGCGAGCGCATGCCGATCCCCCAGTGGCAGCAGATCGAGCGGGGCGGTGAGCGGATCGTCGGTATCCGAGATCACGGTCAGCTGCGGTGTTCGAGGCCGACACGTTCGATGACATCGGCCGCCACTCGCAGTCCGTCACGCTCGCGGATCTTCTCGCCGATCTGCGAAACCCGTTCGCGTAGATCATGATCGGCCAGGATGCGGTCCAGGGCGTCGACCAGGTCGCCGTCGGCGAAGTGATAGGTGTCCAGTCGCACCCCGAGGTTCAGCTCGTCGACCCGCTGCGCGTTCTCGTACTGATCCCAGAACAAGGGCAGGACGATCAGCGGTTTGCCGAAATGTAGTGACTCGGTGGTGGTGTTGTTCCCGCCGTGCGATATCACCGCATCGACCAGCGGGATGATCCTGGTCTGCGGCAGCATCTGCTCGCCGACCATGTTGTCGGCCAGCCGGATCTGGTCGGCTTGGGGGCCCTTGCTGACGATGAAGCGATGCGGCGTACGGCCCAGCACGTCGACCAGTCGTTGCATCAAGGCGACGTCGGCGGCACCCAGCGAGCCGAGCGACAGATAGACCAGCGCGCTGCCCTCCGGGCGCTGTGCCATGCTCGGCGGAAGTTCGTAGGCTTCGTCGGTCTCTCGAATGCTGGAGTCGACGCGCGTCCAGGAGTCGTCGAGCGCGCGACGATCGACATAATCGGCCTCGGCGGGATAGATGTAGATGGTGGCGGCATTGTCGCGAGGCATGAATTCCAGCTCGGGGAGCGTCGCGGCACCCTGAGCGCGGACCCAGGCATCGAAATCCGCCCACATCGGACGCAGGACACGGTCGAATTCGGCGCGATAGCTCTCCCATTGCGACGGGTCGTCACTGGGGAGTCCGGAAAACGGCGGCGGCACATCGGGTCCTGGCACCTCCAATGGACTACAGGAGATGAATCGGACGAAGGGCTTGCCGGCGGTGGCCAGCGCGGGGAACAGGATGACATTGTCTTCGACGATCACGTCGGGCTGATGGGTGGCGACGATCTCTCGCAGCCGCGCCTCGCTGTATTTCGCGCCGTCGATCAGCGCCTGGAACGTCGGTGCGATGAAGGACTCGATCTGCTCGATGGTCGGCTTGGCGAACTCGGGTGCGGTGCCGGCGATGAAATCGGTCCAGAACTGTCCGGCGTCGGCGTCGGCATCCTGGGGGCTCGGCTCGGCGAGATCGACCAATTCTTCGACGAAGCCGTACTTTTCGATCTTTCCCGCCCAGGACGACTCGGCGGCGAAGATGATGCGGTGGCCGCGCTCCTGCAGCTTCGCTGCGACACCGATGCACTGGTTGGTAGGCCCGTAGGCGGACTCCGGCCAGAACATGATGGTCAGGGGTGTGCTCATCGTTTCTTCCTTTCGCCATGTTCTGTGCGGGGCAGGGGATGGCCGGTCGTCACCCGTGCGTAGTCGAGGATGAGCTCGGTTGAGGCGTCGGCATCGAGGCTGGGATGGCGTGCCACCATCCGATAGCCGTAGGCGTCCTCGAGCGCGACGATGTTGCGCGCGATGGTCAAGGACGGGGAGGCCAGGGTGAAGGTGCCCTGTGCCGCACCGGATTCGAGGATGACCTGATACATGGCGACCTGGCGATCGAACAACGCCGTGAGCAGCACCCCATAGGTGGGGTAACGGCCTGCCGCGCCACCGAGCTCGCACAACAGTTTGACCGCCGGGTCGTCTGAATCCACCGGGAGACCGGATTCGATGGTGACGACCAATCGACGGTCTGGTTCGGCAATACCTTCGATGGCCCGGAGCCGGTCGTCGTAGAAGCGCTCCATCCCGGCGCGGTTGGCCTCGACGAGCAGGGTCTGTACGTCGGGAAAGTGATAGAGGACCGCGCCAGAGGTCAATCCGGCCTCGGCGGCCACCTGGTTGAGCTGCACATCGGCACCATGTTTCATCACGGCGCGCTGCGCCGCGTTGAGCAACTTCGCGCGTCGTTCTGTACGGCTGACCGGCACGCCCATTCCCCTCAGTCGATGTGGACATCACTGTGCCAGATAACCGCCAGTGGTGGGATATAAATTTGAACAGTTACTCAGTTTTTACATCCCTAGGGGCACCTACGTGCGATGTTATGAATAGATGGCATTGAAGTTCAGTGCAAGTATGTTCCCGATCGTTCAACAGAGATACCGGAGTGCACCATGAGACCCGCCGACGAGTTGCGCGATGCCGTGCCGCGGCCCGTCTGGTGGGACGGAGTGCAAACGGGACCGCGCAGTGAACCGCTGACCGGTCGGCAGCGCGCCGACCTGGTGATCGTCGGTGGGGGGTACACCGGGCTCTGGTCGGCCATCGAGGCGCTGACCGAGCACCCCGATCGTCGTGTCGTCCTGCTCGAACAGGACTGGATCGGCGCGGGTGCCTCCGGCCGCAACGGCGGCTTCGTCTCCGAATCCCTGACCCACGGCATCGCCCACGGTGAGGCGATGTGGCCCGATGAACTCGACGAGCTGCAGCGACTCGGCCGCCAGAACGTCGAGCAGATCGCGGAGTTGCTCCAGCGGCATGATGTCGACGCCGATCTGCGCAGGTGCGGTAAGACCACGCTGGCCAGGACGGCTCACGACGCCGATGCACTTCGGGCTGCGGTCGCGACGTACACCCGGCGCGGTGAGGACGTACGCTTCCTCGACCGCGACGAAGTGCGCGCCGATCTCCACTCACCGGCCTTCGTCGGGGGATTGAGGATCTCTGGCGGCGGGCTCGTCGACCCGATGGCGTTGACCCATGGACTGCGCTCGATCGCAGAAAAGCTCGGTGCCGCCGTGTTCGAGCGATCCGCAGCGACCGGTATCGAACGTTCGGGCGCCGGGCTGACCGTGCATGGCACCCACGGACGTGTCGACACCGCGCAGGTCGTGCTTGCCTCCAACGCCTATCCGCCGCTGCTACGGCGACTGCGCGCCTGGGTTCTTCCGGTCTACGACTATGTGCTGGCCACCGCACCACTGACCGCAGATCAGTTGGAATCGATCGGCTGGGCGCAGAACCAGGGGCTCACCGATGCGGGGAATCAGTTCCATTACTTCCGCCGGACCCGCGACGATCGCATCGTGTGGGGCGGCTACGACGCGATCTATCACTTCGGGAATGCCGTGCACAGCAAGCTCGAACAGCGAGACGCCTCGCATCGTGTTCTGGCACAGCACTTCCGACAGACATTCCCGCAACTGGGTTCGCTCCCGTTCACCCACAGGTGGGGCGGCGTGATCGACACCACGAGCCGGTTCACCCCGATCTTCGGGACCGCATACGACGGCAGGCTTGCCTACGCGGTCGGCTTCACCGGCCTTGGCGTGGCCTCGACGCGATTCGGTGCCCAGGTCGCTCTCGATCTGTTGGCGGGCCGCTTGACCGAACGGACCAGGCTGAAGGCGGTTACCGGCACCGCGGTGCCTTTTCCGCCCGAGCCACTGCGCTGGACTGCCGTGCAACTCACCCGCGCGGCACTGGCGCGTGAGGACGAAACCGGCACGCGGGGAGTGCTTCTGCGCATTCTCGACCGGTTCGGTGTCGGCTTCAACAGCTGAGGAGAGGGAGCCATGACCACAGGACTTTTTCATCGAGGACGCAGGGCGGCCGGATCTGGGCATCAGCGCATGCTCATCGATCCCGCCAGCGGTAAGCCCACCTCGACCGTCACCGAGGCCACGGTGGACGAAGCGGCCGCCGCGGTGACGGCGGCGGCCGATGCGTTCGGTGACTGGTCACAACGCACCGCAGGTGAACGTGCACGCGTGCTGTTGAAGTGGGCTGATCTGATCGAAGCCCATGCCGACGAGCTCACTGCGATCGAGGTGGCCGAAACGGGTAAGCCGGAGGCCGTCTTCCGGGATGGCGAACTGCCCTTCGGGACGGACAATCTGCGTTTCTTCGCAGGCGCGGGTCGGTCGCTCGAGGAGACGGGAGCCGGCGTGCTCAGCGCGGGATACACCTCGATGATCGTGCGCCGACCCGTGGGCCCGGTGGTGGGTATCGCACCGTGGAACTTCCCGATGATCATGGCGCTGTGGAAGATCGGCCCCGCGCTGGCGGCCGGGAACACCATCGTGATCAAACCGGCGCCGACGACCCCGACGAGCACGCTCTACATCGCCGAACTCGCCGTCACGGCCGGTATGCCGCCCGGCGTGCTGGAGGTGGTGACCGGTGGTGACGACGTCGGACAGGCGTTGGTGGCCGATGAACGAGTTCAACTGATCTCGATCACCGGATCCACGCGTGCCGGTCGGCAGGTGATGTCGGCTGCTGCCGTTCGTGGTGCGCGTGTTCATCTTGAGCTCGGTGGGAAGGCTCCCTGTCTGGTGTTCGAGGATGCGGATCTGGATGCGGCCGCGCACGGTATCGCCATGGGGGCGACATACAACTCCGGCCAGGATTGCACCGCCGCCACTCGCGTCTACGCCCATCGGTCGGTGTTCGATGACCTGATGGACCGCCTTGTGCGGGTTCTCGGTGAGATCCGCGTCGGCGACCCACGTGATCCGCGCAGCGATATCGGACCCTTGATCAGTCTCGAACATCGCTCCAGAGTCCACGATTTCGTCGATCGTGCCGTCGCTGCGGGAGCGACGGTCCGCGCCGGAGGCGTCCTGCCGGAAGGAGACGGTGCCTACTATCCGCCCACGTTGATCACGGGGGTACAGCAGTCTGCCGAGATCGTGCAGCACGAGGTGTTCGGTCCGGTGCTGGTAGGGCTGCCTTTCGTCGATGAGCCCGACGCGATTCGGTTGGCCAACGACTGTCGGTACGGTCTGGCGTCGTCGGTGTGGACGACCGATGTCGCGCGGGCGTTGCGGGTCGCACATGCCATCGAGGCCGGCGTCACCTGGATCAACGATCATCTCCCGATCGCTTCGGAGGCGCCGCACGGCGGCGTGAAGGCCAGCGGTTTCGGCAAGGACATGAGCCAGGCGGCGGTCGCCGAGTACACGGTGGCCAGGCACATCATGGTCAAGCACGCGCCGCGTGCTGCGCACGACTCGTTCCGACCGTCATGAAAAGCGCTGTGCTGCAGTAGCGAGAGCGGTAGGTGACAGCTCCGGGGCGGTCTTCACGGACGGTCCGGAGCATCGTCGTGTGTATCAATACATCTGAAAAGTGTTGATGAAAAACAATTTTTCCTATCTGATGCGCTGAAGCGCGTGTGGGTCTAGCGTGTGAACCGCGCCGAACATCCGTGAGAATTACTCCGGAACAGCGTGATACGCGAAGAGGGCCCACATTCGGGGTCGCACCTGATCGACACGCCCGACATGGATGTCGGGTACTCGTTTCTGAAGACAATGGAGGATCGCATGGCGACCAGGAATGATCCCGTAGCGCTGCATTCGGTAGACGAAGTGCTGCCTCGAAAGATGCGCTGGTTCGATGGCTTCGCGATGGCCATGACCATGCCTGCGGCGCTCGTGGCCACTTTGGGCGCGTCGATAGCCGGCCTGGGCGGCTGGGGTGCCGCGGTGTTGTGGGCGATCTCGATGGTGATTTCGATGGCAGTGAACTGGATCTACATCGAACTGGCGGCGATGTTCCCCGATGCGTCCGGCGGTATCTCGGGATATGCCGCGGAGGCATGGAAAAAGCGGGTGCCGTGGTTCGCCCCGCTGGCGGGTGTGGGTTATTGGCTGCCGTGGGGGTCCAATCTGGCCACCTACGGCTCCTTCACCGGCCTGCTCGTGCAATCGCAGTGGTTCCCGGATCAACTGTGGTCGATGGACTTCGGGCCGCTGCATCTGAATTTCCCGATCGCCGTCGGGCTGATCGTCATTTTCGTCCTGTACGGGATCAATATCGTCGGAGTGCGGGTGACGATGGCCTTCGTCTACGTGACTGCCGCCATCCTGATGGTGCCGCTGGCGGTATTCGTCATACTGCCGCTCTTCAGCGCCGACTGGGCCCCCATGGACCTGACCTGGAACCTGCACGGATGGGCGGGCCTACACACGGCGATCGTCTGGTTGTACGTGATGGCATGGACGACATTGGGCATCGAGGTCTGTGCGACGTTCGCCTCGGAATACCGGGACCCGGTCCGCGACACCGCGCGCGCGATTCGCGCCTCCGCGTTGTTCTGCCTCGGGGTGTTCTTTCTCGTCCCGCTCACGCTCGGTGGATTCGCCGGAGAGCAGGCGATCAGCGAGAACCCGTCGACGTTCTTCGTCGCCAGCTTCTCGCAGCTCACCGGTGCCGGTGCGGACGTGATGGTGTTGTGCCTCATCGCATCCCTGGTATTGGTGATGTTGACCTCGGTCGCCGACGCCTCCCGGGTGCTGTTCAACATGGGCAAGGAGGGCATCACCGTCCGGGCGATGGGCAAGCTCAACAGCCGGGGTGTACCGGTGCGGGCGCTGAATGTGATGCTGGTGCTCAACATCGTTCTGCTGGTGGTGCTTCAGCAACCCTTGGCCATCATCGTGACCGGCAACCTGGGCTACATCCTGGCCCACGTGCTGGCGTTGGCCGGCTTCGCGCTGCTGCGAAAGGACCGCCCCGACGCCATCAGGCCCATCCGGCTACCGCACGTGTTCGTGCCGTTGTCGGTCGGTCTTTCCGGTCTGCTCGCGGTGCTGCTGGTGGTGGGTGCCACCGGTTTCTCGATCACCGGCTACGGGGGCGTGCTGGAGTTGGGTATCGCGTTGTCGATCCTGGCCGCCGGCGTCGTGCTGTGGTTGTTCGTGCAGCGAACGAGTCCTGCGGACGCGCGCGCCGATCAGGGCAGCGCGTAATCCATCGGCGGACCGTTGAGGTTCATCGCCTCGCGATGAACGACCGTGGTGGCGATCTTTTGCTCGCCGCGCGAAACACCCACGATGGACACCTCGTCGTTGACCGCGAAGGCCGCGGAGGTGCCGCCCAGCTGACTGCCGTGTGCGGTGACCCCATGGGTCTGATCGTCGACGAGGAAGGTGCGCGCCACGCCGTCTGGCCCCATCGCGGTCAAGGATGTCGGCGACACCGCGATCAGCCGACCCTCCTGGATCACCGGCTGGACGGCGTGGGCGACGGGAGTGGGAGCGGATTCGGGCTCGGTCGACGGCTGCGTGGCCACCGCGTGCATGATCAGCGCGGTGGCCACCGCGGCGAACGCAACGGCGAAGGAGATCGTCACGCTGATGGTTGTGCTGCGGGGCGTCCGCCGCGCGTGCTTTCCCTGTCGCATATCTGTCGACCTCCTCCGGCTGAACGCGGGTTACCCGGAGCCGGGTGGCGCGTAAACGCCTCCCTGCGCTGACGGCGCAACGGTCGTCATCGGCCGGGTAGCGATTGGTCGCCGATGCCGATGGTGATGCGCGGTGACGCTGCCGGGTCGAGCCACTGCAGCAGCGCCCGCATATCGTCACGGGCGACGGCGATACAGCCCCAGGTGGGTTCACCGTCGGTCACGTGCAGGAAAATGCCGGCCGAGCGGCCGGGAATGCGGGCGGGATTGTGGTCGATCAGCACGGCGTAGTCGTACATCGCGCCCGAGGAGCCCAGGTTCTCCGCATCTTCGGACGGCATGGCCGATGAGCGCACGAGGGTGTTGTAGGTGGGGGAGTCGACGTCCTCGTCCCACCAGTCCTGGTCATCGACCCGGGTGTAGGGCAACGCGGTCCCCGGATCGGGTTGGCGCCCGAACGCCATCCCGAGCGGGAAGGTACCCAGCGGGGTGCGGAACACATCGTCCTGCGGCTCGCCGACGCCCAGTTCGCCGAGATCGGCCGGAATCGGTCCGATCACCTGCTGCCAGTCGTGGCCGACCATCTCGTAGGCGGTGAGCGTCCCGACCGGGGAGTCGGCACTGGGTGCCTGCACCGTGATCAGCTGCGATTGGGTCGGTTGTGCCGACGCGGGCGGGGTGGCCATCATCCCGAGCAGCATGACCGCGCTGCAGGATGCCATTCGGCGGAGTCCCTTGCCCATACCGTGATGTCCTCTCATGGATGCTTCGACTCCATTGTGCGTGTCCGGCCGGATAGCTTGACACCCATGCCGACTCAGCGAGATCGATTGGCCACCGCGGGGACCGAATAATCGATTTCCCGACCGATGCCTGCGCGCCTACCCTGGAAGGCCGCACCACATCGCGCGTGCGGAAATCCAGGGAGTTTGAATTGAGTACCGGGCCGATCGTGCGTACCGAAGCGCTGCCGAAAGCCCCACCGAGCGCGGCGGTGATCATCGCGTTGCTGGTGTTCTCCGCGTTCGTCATGATCCTCAACGAGACGATCATGAGCGTCGCGTTGCCGGTGCTGATCGTCGACCTCGACATTGCGGCACGCACCGCGCAATGGCTGACCAGCGGCTTCCTGCTGACCATGGCGGTGGTCATCCCCATGTCCGGGTCGCTGCTGCAACGCTTCTCGGTGCGCACGATCTTCACCTCCGCGATGTCACTGTTCAGTGGGGGCACGTTGATCGCGGCCCTGGCGCCGGGCTTTCCGGCCCTGCTCGCCGGTCGTATCGTCCAGGCCTGCGGCACCGCCGTGATGGTGCCGCTGTTGATGACGACGGTCATGAAACTGATCCCTGCCGAACGCCGTGGGCAGACGATGGGCACCATCTCGATCGTGATCGCGGTCGCCCCGGCGGTCGGGCCGACACTGTCCGGCATCATCCTCGGATCGCTGAACTGGCGGTGGACGTTCTGGATCGTGCTCCCCATCGCCCTGCTGGCGTTCGCGGCGGGTCTGACCTGGTTACGCGTCGCCGATGACCGAGAACAGCACACCCCGATCGACGCCATATCGGTACCGCTGTCGGCTATCGCGTTCGCCGGCTTGGTGTTCGGACTCTCCGAACTCGGCGGCCACGGCGGGCAGGGCGTGCCTGCGTGGATTCCGTTGGTGGTGGGAACAGTAGCCATGCTCGCCTTCGGCGCGCGTCAGGTGCAGTTGCAACGCGTGCAGCGCGCATTCCTGGACCTGACACCTTTCACGTACCGGCGGTTCGCGGTATCGGTGGGCCTGGTGGTCATCGGTTTCATGGGCCTGTTCGGCGCCATCATCATGATCCCGCTGTACGTCCAGGATGTGTTGGGACGCAGTGCCCTGATCGCCGGGCTGACCAGCCTGCCCGGCGGTTTGTTGATGGGGATGGCGGGTCCGCTGGTCGGGCGGGTGTACGACCGCCATGGGGCGCGCAGGCTGGTGGTGCCGGGCTCGATCATGTTGTTCCTGGCACTGTGTGGCTTCGCCTTGATGTCGGCCGCCACTCCGATCTGGGCACTCGTTGTGCTGCAGACGGTCATGATGGTCGGCCTCGCCATGATGTTCACACCGTTGATGACGGATGCGCTCGGCGTGCTGCCGGACCGGCTCTACTCGCATGGCAGCGCCATCATGACCACCCTGCAGCAGGTCGCGGGCGCTGCCGGTACCGCCCTGTTCGTGACGGTCATGGCCAAGGCGTCCACCGCGGGTGGCGCCCCGGACATGCCGGGGGTACATGCGGCGTTCGTGGCGGCGGCCATCATCGGTGCGGTCGCGGTGGTGGGAGCCTTCTTCACCGCTGCGCAGCCGAGCCCGGCCGGCGGTACACCGGTGCACTGACGTACCGGCGGCCGCCTACGCCGCCAGCCGGGCCATGATGACCTCGGCGACCGCTGCGACGACGCCACGGGTCCGGGGGTCGTCATCGGCCTCGTATCGGTCGTCGTCGGCAAGGTAGCGCGCGCCGGCGATCGACCCGTGATCGGCGGAAACCTCGATCACCTCGGCGGGCCAGCCGATGACCCGCAGTTCCGCAGCGAATTCGATGGAGGCCGACGCCGGCACCACGGCATCGGCATCTCCGGTCAGCAGGGTGAACGGCGTCGGTGTCGCGCCCGCCGGAGCGCCGGACTGCACCACGCCGCCCGAGATCGGGTCATCGGCCCAGAATGCGCCACCGAGGCATACGGTGTGCGCCACAGCGATATCGAGCTCTGCGGCCCGCAACGTGAGGCCGGCGGCGGCGACACCGCCCAGCGACCAGCCGATCACGGTCAGGGCGCTTCCTGCTGCCTGTTGCGCAGCGAACCGAGCCGATGCCAGGAGATCGGACCGTCCCGCATCGGGTGCGTGGGAATCCCAGTCGGCGGCGATGACGGTCAGACCGCGCTCGGCGAGAACTTCGGCCAGTGGTCGTACGGCCGCCCGGGAATCGGTCTGGGTGCCATGCCAGAACAACGCGGTGGGCCGGCCCGCCGGCCCGTACATGTCAGCCGATCTGCCCGGGGCATATTCCACGGTGCGCATCGGCCGGCTCACGAGTGCGCGGTCGGGCTCTGGGTGGATTCCCACTTGGATTCCAGCGCCCGACGAGCAGGGGTACCGGCGGCCAATTCGAGCTGGAAGGTCTCACCGTCGTCGGCCTCGAACGTCACCAGGTAGCCGTCTTCATGATCTTCCTTGTGGACCACCTTGTACTCGCCGGCCCGATCATGCAGGGAAACGATGTCGCCGGGTGCCGCGTCGTCGATGATGCCGTCGGTGGGTGTGTTGGTCATTGTGCAGCGGTAGCCGGAAATGCTCGTCGCCAAACGCGCGCAGCTCAGCCGGCGCCTTGCCGATGCGACACCTCCACATTAAGGTTTCGGCCAACCGAAATTTTTGAGTGGAGTGAGCGAAATGGTGCTGGTTGGGTCGTGGGTCACCCGCTGCGTGGCTGCCGCGATCGTGGTGCTCGTGGCGGCGGGCTGCGAGGTCGGCACGGACTCACGGTCAGGGGATCGGCCGACCGTGCTCACCACCTTCACGGTGCTCGCCGATATCGCTGCCAACGTGGCCGGCGAGCACCTCACGGTCGAGTCGATCACCAAACCCGGCGCGGAGATCCACGGCTATGAACCGACGCCCGGTGACATCAAGAAGGCGGCGAGGGCCGATCTGATCCTGGACAACGGCCTGAATCTGGAGGCGTGGTTCGCAAAGTTCGTCGACGGTCTCGACGTCCCGCATGTGGTGGTCAGCGACGGGGTCGCGCCGGTCGACATTGCCGATGATGCATACGCCGGAATGCCGAATCCGCATGCGTGGATGTCGCCGCTGAACGTCCAGACATATGCCGACAACATGGCGGAAGCCTTCGCCGCACTCGATCCCGCGCACGCCGAGGACTACCGGGCCAACGCCGCCGCTTACCGCGGGCAACTCCAGCAGGTGCACGACGAACTGGTCACCGAACTCGAGTCACTTCCTGCCGGGGAGCGCGCGCTGGTGACCTGCGAGGGTGCCTTCTCCTATCTGGCCCGCGATGCCGGCCTGACGGAGAAGTACATCTGGGCCGTCAACGCCGAACAACAGGCCACTCCGCAACAGATCGCCTCGGCCATCGACTTCGTCAGGACCAACAACGTGCCCGCCGTGTTCTGCGAGTCGACGGTGTCCGACGCTGCCATGCAGCGGGTCGTCGAGGCCACCGGTACGACCTTCGGCGGCGTGCTCTACGTCGACTCGCTCTCGGCGGTCGACGGACCGGTCCCCACCTATCTCGATCTGATCCGGCATGACGCCGACACCATCGCGAATGCGCTGACCGCCAAACGGGTCTCGTGATGGCCGCTGCACTGGAGGTGGATTCGATCACGGTGCGTTATGGCACCGTCCTGGCCCTCAGGGATGCCACGGTGACCATCGAACCGGGGCGCGTGTGCGGCCTGGTCGGGATGAACGGATCGGGTAAGTCCACGCTGTTCAAGGCGATCATGGGCCTGGCGCGTCCGGACAGCGGCGCGGTGCGGATCTTCGGGCGGGATCCGGCGCGAGCCCGTAAGACGGGCACGGTCGGGTACATGCCGCAGAGCGAGGCCATCGACTGGGCCTTCCCACTGGCGGTTCACGATGTCGTCATGACCGGTCGGTACGGGCGGATGGGGCCGACACGGCGAGCGCGCGCCGCGGACAAACGGGCGGTCGAACAGGCATTGGAACGCGTCGAACTCGGCGAGTATCGCCATCGCCAGATCGGTCAGCTGTCCGGCGGCCAACGCAAACGGGCCTTTCTGGCGCGGTGTATCGCGCAGGAGGCCGAATTGCTCTTGCTCGACGAACCTTTCGCGGGCGTGGATACCCGCAGCGAAGCGACCATCAGCTCCCTGCTGCGCGGCCTGGCCGACACCGGTGTGACCATCGTGGTGTCCACACACGATCTGCGGGCACTGCCCGATCTCGCCGACGAGGCCGTACTGCTGATGAATACCGTGCTCCTGCATGATCGTCCCGATGTGGTGCTGCAGCCACAGAATCTGGCGCGCGCCTTCGGGCTCGGCGCGAACGATGAGGATGAGCGATGAGCATCCTGGACTTTCTCGCCGAGCCGCTGCAGTTGGAATTCATGGTGCGTGCCATCGCGACGACGCTGATCGCCGCGGTCGTCTGCGCCACTCTCTCGTGCTGGCTGGTGTTGATCGGCTGGTCGCTGATGGGTGACGCCGTCTCGCACGCGGTATTGCCCGGGGTGGTACTGGCCTACATCGTCGGAGCCCCATTCGCCCTGGGCGCCATAGTCTTCGGGTTTGCCGCGGTGGCACTCATCGGCGTGGTCCGAGATACCAGCCGCACCAAGGAAGATGCCGCCATCGGGGTGGTGTTCACGACGCTGTTCGCGTTGGGATTGGTCCTCATCTCGATCACCCCGAGCCAGATCGACTTGAACCACATCATCTTCGGCAACCTGCTGGGGGTTTCCCGTTCCGATCTCCTGCAGGTCGCGGTGCTGGGCGCGATCGTGCTCGCAGTGCTGGTCATCAAGCGCCGCGACTTCACGCTCTACGCCTTCGACCCGAGCCACGCCCACGCGGTCGGGATCAGCCCGAGGCTGCTGAGCGCGGCGCTGTTGGGGTTGCTGGCGCTGACGTCGGTCGTCGCATTGCAGGCGGTCGGTGTCGTGTTGGTGGTGGCCCTGCTCATCACTCCTGGTGCGACCGCATACCTGTTGACCGATCGTTTCGGTCGGATGTTGGTGATCGCGCCGGCCGTCGCCTCCGGCAGTGCGCTGGTCGGGCTGTACGCCAGCTATTACCTCGACACTGCCTCCGGGCCCATGGTGGTGCTCGTCAACGGCGTCGCTTTTGCCACGGCCTACCTGTTCGGACCTCGGCACGGTCTGCTGGCGACCCGGTTACGCACCGCCGCAAGCTGATTCGGGTCACGCCGACGGGCCGGGCACGCCCAGCGCCAACACCGCGACATCGTCATCGACCCCGGATCCCAGTTCGGCCAGCAGCGCGCGGATGGCGTCAACGATCTCGGCGGGACGGGTGGGTGTGTGCGTGGCGGCGAAACGGAGCAGGGCCTTACCGTCGTCGTCGAAGCGTTCGGGCCCGGGGCCGACGCGTGCGTCCGGCAGCCCGTCGGTGTAGAGGACCAGGGTGTCCCCCGGGCCGAGATGCATTCTCACACCGAGAAAATGCGGATTCTCGATCAATCCGACAGCCTGGCCACCGACGGTGTCGACGAAGTAGGCCTGACCGTCCGCGCCGAGTAGCAGCGGCGGCGGGTGGCCGGCACTGGCGAGCTCGACATCAAAGCCGGAACCACGCCGAGTCAGGTTTCCGTAGACCACCGTGCACATCCGGTGAGCGGCCACCTCGAGCCGCTGCCGGAGCACGCTGTTGAGGTTCTGCAGAACGTGCAGGGGATCCGCGTCGAACACCGCAGCCGAACGCAGCACATACCGGGTCAATCCGGTGATGACGGCGGCGTCGACGCCCTTGCCGGACACGTCGCCGAGGAAGAACCCCCAGGTGTCGGTGGACAGCGGAAACAGATCGTAGAAGTCGCCACCGACGTCTTCGTCGGCCGCGGCATGGAAGTGGTCGGCGGCGTCGAGCCCCGGAGGTGGCGACAACAGCGGTGGGCGTAACGAGCGGCGAAGGGTGTCGGCAAACGAACGTGCCCGTTCACGTTCCGCTTCGGCGCGGCGCCGCTGCTCCAGCAGCTCGCGCTCGTAGGCGCGGCGGTCGCTGGCGTCGACAGCGGTGACGCGCCACAGCTCGGGATTTGCACCGGAGGCGGGTTTGACGTTCGCGGTCAGGAACATCGGCAGCCGGGAATCATCGGCTGCGCGCAGATCGACGGTCACCCCGTCCAGGGCTCCCGTCATCCGCAGCATCGGAACGAAGTGCGTTTCGTAGTGAATCCGGCCACCGACGGTGAGCAGTTCGGCAAAGAACCGATCGCGGAGCGATTCCCGCGGATAACCCAACCAGGCGGCGAAGGTGGCATTGGCCGCGATGATGCGGCCCTCCGACGTCAGCAACACATGCCCGGATGGCGAATCGTCCCAGAAGTCCGCGCGGTCCGGCTCGGTCATGTCCGGATGGCGAAGTCCGCTATGGCGGCCGCCGTGGCCTCGGGAGCGCTGACATGCGGACAGTGACCGATCGCGTCGAGGGTGACCAGCGTGCTGTCCGGCACGTGCCGGTGCACGTACTCTCCCACCTCACGCGGCGCGATGACATCCTGCGAGCACTCGATCACCAGCGTCGGCACCGGGATCTTCGCCAGGTCGGAGCGATTGTCGGAGAGGAAGGTCGCCCGCGCGAACACCCGGGCCCGGTCCGGGTCCGTTCGGCAGAAGGCCGCCTCCAGTTGGTGGTGCAGATCCGGGCGGTCGGGATTGCCCATGATGACGGGAGCCATCGAATGGGACCAGCCCAGGTAGTTTGCGTCCATCGATTCCAGCAGCTCGTCGATGTCATCGGGGGAGAAGCCGCCCCGATAGTCGCCGTCGTCGATATAGCGCGGAGACGGTGTCACCATGACGAGCTTGGCGAACCGATCGGGCCGATCGATGATCGCCAGCGCCCCGATCATGGCGGCCACCGAATGCCCGACGAAGATCACTCCGGTCAGGTCGAGATCCTCGACGATGTCGAGCACATCATCGGCGTAGCCGGACAACTGCGCGTACCGGTCTGCATCCCAGGCCGCGGGGTCCGAGGCTCCGGCACCGACGTGATCGAACAGCACTATCCGAAACCGCGAACGCAAACTCTCCACGACCGGTCGCCACAGGTTCTGGTCGCACCCGAACCCGTGCGAGAGCAGCAGTACCGGTGCATCGGCACAGCCGACCTCGGTGATGTTGTTCCGCACGCGCGCCCCCATGATCGCTCAGCATAGGGCGCGCCCGGAATCAGCCGGTCACCTGTTGGAATACCGTCACCGACCGCGCGCCGACCTTGCGCGCCGCACCGGCGGATACCGCCTCCTCGGCGACGTCCGGCATGGCCGCAGTGTCCACCACCGGCACCCAGGCCTGCCCGAACTCGGACGGCGGAAGCGTGAACTCGATCGGTTCGTGATGTCCGTTGAAGCACACCACGAACGAATCGTCGGTCACCCGCTGGCCACGAACGTCCAGGTCGGGTATGCCGTTCCCGTTGAGGAAGATCGCGACGGACTTGCCGAATCCGGTGTCCCAGTCCTCGTCGCTCATCTCCGACCCGTCGGGACGGAACCAGGAGATGTCCGGAACCGACTCGGATCCGCGCTGACGCACCGGACGCCCATTGAAGAATCTCCGGCGTCGGAACACCGGGTGTTCTGCGCGCAGCTGGGCCAGTTTCGCGGTGAATTCCAGGAGGCCCTGATCGGCATCGGCCCAGTTCACCCACGTGATCTCGTTGTCCTGGCAATACCCGTTGTTGTTGCCACCCTGGGTGCGGCCGAGTTCGTCGCCGTGGCAGATCATCGGCACCCCCTGCGACAGCAGCAGGGTGGTCAGGAAGTTGCGTTCCTGCTGTGCGCGCAGCGCCAGGATGTCGGGGTCATCGGTGGGGCCTTCGACTCCACAGTTCCAGGACCTGTTGTGACTCTCGCCGTCGTTGTTGTCCTCGCCGTTGGCCTCGTTGTGCTTGTCGTTGTAGGACACCAGGTCGCGCAGCGTGAATCCGTCGTGGGCGATCACGAAGTTGATCGACGCGACCGGTCGGCGCGCGGTGTTCTCGTACAGATCCGCCGAGCCGGTGAGTCGGGACGCGAACTCGCCGAGACTGCCCGCCTCACCGCGCCAGAAGTCGCGCACCGTGTCGCGGTACTTACCGTTCCATTCTGTCCATTGCGGGGGGAAGTTGCCCACCTGGTAGCCGCCCGGGCCCACATCCCACGGCTCGGCGATCAGTTTGACCTGGCTGACCGTGGGATCCTGCTGGACCAGCTCGAAGAAGGTCGACAGCTTGTCCACGTCGTAGAACTCACGGGCCAGCGTCGAGGCCAGGTCGAACCGGAACCCGTCGACGTGCATCTCGGTCACCCAGTAACGCAGCGAGTCCATGATCAACTGCAGGGAGTGCGGGTGGCCGACATTGAGGCTGTTTCCGGTGCCGGTGTAGTCCATGTAGTAGCGCTTGTCATCGTCGACGAGCCGGTAGTAGGCGCAGTTGTCGATACCGCGCATGGACAGGGTCGGGCCCAGATGGTTGCCCTCGGCGGTGTGGTTGTAGACCACGTCGAGGATCACCTCGATACCGGCCTCGTGCAGAGTGCGCACCATCGCCTTGAACTCCTGCACCTGACCACCGGGGGTCGAGCTGGAGGAGTATTTGGCGTCAGGGGCGAAGAAGCCGATCGTGTTGTAACCCCAGTAGTTGGACAGGCCCTTGTCGATCAGCGTGGAGTCATTGGCGAAATGGTGCACCGGCATCAGCTCGATCGCGGTCACACCGAGTGACTGCAGGTGGGCGATGATCGCCGGATGCCCGATCGCGGCGTAGGTGCCGCGAATGGCGTCGGGGATGTCCGGATGGGTCTGGGTCAATCCTTTGACGTGGGCTTCGTAGATGAAGCTGTCGGCGTACTCACGCTGCGGTGGCCGGTCCACGCCCCAGTCGAAGTACGGGTTGATGACCACCGACTTGGGCATGCTGGCGGCCGAGTCCTCGTCGTTGCGGCTGTCGGGCTCACCGAAGTTGTACCCGAACAGCGACTGGTCCCACTGGAAGGTGCCATCGATGGCCTTGGCGTAAGGGTCGAGCAGCAGCTTGTTCGGATTGCAGCGGTGTCCGGTGGCCGGGTCGTGCGGTCCGTGTACTCGGTACCCGTAGCGCTGACCAGGCTCGATGGTCGGTAGAAAACCGTGCCAGATGAACCCGTCGACCTCGGGCAGCCGGTAGCGCGTCTCGTTCCCGTCGGCGTCGAAGAGGCAGAGCTCGACCTTCTCGGCCACCTCGCTGAACAGGGCGAAGTTGGTCCCGGAGCCGTCGTATGACGCTCCGAGCGGATAGGCCTTCCCAGGCCACACCTCCTGTGTCGGTGTGGACGGTGTCGGATCGAGCGTTTCCGGCATGGGGTTCCTTCTCTGTCGAACTCTGTCGGACACATCGCGCTGTTCGGCTTCGCTGACGAGCGTGCACGTGGCTCCGGAGCACGGGAGTACCCGTTGACGGCCGTGTCTATTCTGCGAGATCCATCACGACTGGTGCCGGCCCATTCGAGCGTCGCCGCGTCGTCACACAACCCTGCACCATCCGCACCGGTCTCGCCACCTGCCTCTATTCCGGACGGCGCCACGTGGTACCGAAGGTGCTGTGCAGAAACAGGATTGATGGCGCCCACGGCACGTCGCTGTTTACCCTGACACAATGCTGACCGAACTGGTCTCCCTTCCGGGTGGCACCTACAGAATGGGGTCGACCGCTTTCTACCCCGAGGAGGCCCCGGTCCACACCGTGACCGTCGAGCCGTTTCGGATCGAACGCCATCCGGTGACCAACGCGCAGTTCGCCGAATTTGTCTCCGACACCGGGTATCTCACGGTTGCCGAACGGGCATTGGAGCCGGCCGACTTCCCGGGCGTTCCGGCGGCCGACCTGGTGCCCGGTGCCCTCGTCTTTCGGTCGACGCCCGGACCGGTGAACCTCGCGGATTGGCGGCAGTGGTGGGTCTGGGAACCCGGGGCGTGCTGGCGGCGGCCGTTCGGCGGTGACTCCTCCCACGATGACCGCCCAGACCACCCCGTGGTGCAGGTCGCCTACCCCGACGCTTTCGCCTACGCCACCTGGGCGGGCCGACGGCTACCCAGCGAAGCCCAGTGGGAGTATGCGGCGCGGGCCGGTTCCACCACCGCCTATGCGTGGGGTGAGCAGGTACGGCCCGAAGGTCGACTGATGGCCAACACCTGGCAAGGGCAATTCCCCTATCGCAACGATGGTGCGCTGGGCTGGTCGGGAACCTCTCCGGTCGGCACATTCCCGCCCAATGATTTCGGCCTCGTCGACATGATCGGCAACGTTTGGGAGTGGACCACGACGCGTTTCGGCCGCCATCACCGCATCGACGGTGGCGTCGACAACGGTTGCTGCCCGCCGCCACCGTCCGGTGACCCGACTGTCAGCCACGCGCTCAAGGGTGGTTCGCACCTGTGCGCGCCGGAGTACTGCCACCGTTACCGCCCGGCCGCGCGGTCCGCTCAGTCTCAGGACAGCGCGACCACTCACATCGGTTTCCGCTGTATCGCCTGATAGGTCATCGGCGACGAAAAGCGTTTCAGGACAGTGCCATCCATGTCCCGAGACCGATCATGACCACCGCGATCACGATATCGAGTGCGCGCCATGTCGCCGGATTGGCGAAGAGTCCGGCCAGCTTGCGGGCGCCCAGACCCAGACTTGTGAACCACAGCGCGCTCGCGGCGACGGCACCCGCGCCGAAAAGCCAGCGCTGCTCGTGGTGCTCATTGGCCAGCGATCCGAGTAACACGACGGTGTCGAGATAGACATGCGGGTTGAGCCACGTCAGGGCCGCGGCGGTGAGTAGCACCTCGACGAGCCGGGTCGGGGCCTGCTCGGCCGGCGCTAGCCCGGCCGGCCGCAGCGCCCGGCGTGCGGCCAGCAGGCCGTACCCGATGAGGAAGGCCGCTCCGCTGAGTTTGACGACGGTGACGGCGGTGGGGTGGGCGGTGATGACCGCGCCGATACCGGCGATGCCCGCGGCGATCAGGATCAGGTCCGAGACGGTGCACAGCGCGATGACCGGCACGACGTGCTCGCCGCGGATGCCCTGACGCAGTACGAACGCATTCTGCGCGCCGATGGCAGCGATGAGCGCCATCGTGGTCAGGAAGCCGATGAACAGCGGTGATGCCATGGTCTCGACGCTAAGCTGCTGCCGCGATCCAGTACAGCTAACGATTCTTACTTCAGTTAAGAATTGCTTATGTGGGCGGTTGTGTTGTCGTCCGCCGCGTAGGGCTCTGTCGATTTTGTCACGGGGAGCAACGTGATGTCTCAGGACATCGGTGACAGTTCTGCGGTCTGCCCGATGTCGCCCACCCACTATTCGCATCCATGTGTTGGCGGGCAGGTTCTCCGTGCGGTGACGCCGTCGGCCCATCGTAGGGGCGCGTTTACCCAACTCGTAGCACGACTTTCGCGAGATGCCGTGCTCGGCGCAGGACGTCGACACCGCTCCCGAGCGGCCGAAGTGTCGCCAGCAAGACCGCCCAAATCGACACCGACGCCCTGAGGGGCAACACTTGCGCAGCAACTGCATCGGGCGTAGACTCGAACATAAGTGGCGCTCCTAGTGTTTTAGTGGGCGTCTTTGTGCTGTTGAGGGTTGATTTGCA
>NZ_AOHQ01000140.1:0-59272 GCF_000416385.1 Mycobacterium sp. VKM Ac-1816D | reverse complement strand
CCGGAGATGTGGGGTTCCAGGGCGCCGTAGTCGTAATCGAGGTCGGGCAGGGTGTATTCAGCCACCGGGTTTCCTTTCGTTGTGGGTACCTCGGCCAAGGTAGAACCTGAAGCGGCCTTGAGGTCAACCGTCGGCTGCGTCACCATGGGTGCCATGACCGGCCCGAGGTGGAGTGCCTTCAAGGGCGCGGTGAACCGGGCCACCGCAAGTCGGACCGTCGAGTCGATCGCCCGCATCGGATACCCCGTGAGCGGGATGCTGCACCTGTTGATCGCCTACATCATCGCGCGCATCGCATTCGGGTTCCGGGGAGAAGCCGACCAGACCGGGGCATTGGCGGTGCTCGCCGGACAGCGCGGCGGGTCGATGTCGTTATGGGTGGTGGCATTCGGTCTGTTCGCATTGGCGATGTGGCGATTGGCCGAGGTGGTGCTCGGGCTGCATCCGGGTGAGAGCGCCACCGCGGACAAGCGGGATACGCCGTTGGTCAACCGGCTCAAGGCGCTCGGACTGGCAGTCGTCTACCTGGCGCTGGCCTTCGCGGCGGTGCAGTTCGCGATCGGCGTGGGCAGGCAGGGCAGTGAGCGGGCGGCCGGGCTGAGCGCGCGGCTGATGCAGACCGGTGGTGGCAAGGCCGTTCTGGTCGCCGTCGGGTTGGCGATCGCGGCGTTCGGCGGCTACTTCATCTACAAAGGCGCGTCGAGGAAATTCCTCGGCGACCTCACGGTGCGGGGTGGACAGCTGATGACCGTGCTGGGTTTGGTCGGTCATGTCGCCGAAGGTCTGGTGTTGTCAGCGGCGGGGATCTCGGTGATCGCGGCATCGTTTCTGCATGATCCGGCGCGGGCGACCGGACTGGATGCAGCGGTACGGGCGCTGGGGCAGACGGAATACGGCCAGGTGACCTTGCTGGCCGCGGCGGTGGGCTTTGCCGCCTACGGGTTGTACAGCATTGCGCTGACGCGGTATTCGCGGATGTGAGCGGTGGCCGCGGGCCCGTACCTCGACCCGGGTTCACAAGAACACCCTGAGTAGAACCATTGCGTGCGCAATGGGGCGCCCTCGATAATCACCGCCATGAGCCACGCCGAGCCACACAAGACCGACTCCACCCCGGCCCTGTCCGGGATCGCGCCGCAGCTGGAGGAGTTGGCCGCGCGCCTGGGCGTCAAGTCGGTGCTGGTGATGCGCTCGGATCCGGACTCGATGGTGGTCGCGGCCACCGCCGGAGAGGCGACCAAGCATTACACCGTGGGTGCGGCGGGTAAGAAGGCCGGCGCCGATGACAGCCGGACCCCGCTGTACTGCGAGCGGGTGGTGGATACCGATGAGGCGCTCTTCGTTGAGGATTCGCGTGTTGACGCCATCTTTGCCGGTAACGAGGACGAGACCGAATTCGGATTGCACAACTATCTCGGTGTTGCCGTGCACGATGCCGATGGGCGAGTGGTCGGCACGGTCTGCGTACTGGACGACACGGCGCGGGAGTACACCGCCGATGAGCGTGCTGAGCTGGACCGGGTGCGCGCCGAGGTCGAGAAGGTGGTGGCCACCGACCGCGACGCGCTGGGATGAATCCTGCTGTGGATGAATCGGTGATTGTGGATAAGTAGGTCGGCGTCGGTCTTTCGTGGCGGTGGGTGTCTGTGGCCGGGTGCAGGGTCGGGGCATGGAAACCTGGACCCGCGCCGAGATCGGGGCTTTGGGCGAGCAGATCGCGGCGGATCATCTGAGCTCGCTCGGTTTGACGGTGCTGGAGCGTAATTGGCGGTGCCGATACGGCGAGTTGGATGTGATCGCGTTCGATCCGGTGTTTCGGGTCGTGGTGTTCGTGGAGGTGAAGGCGCGCACCAGCGATCGGTTCGGCGGTATCGCGTATGCCGTCACCCCCGAGAAGGTGCGCCGGTTGCGGCGGTTGGCGGGGCTGTGGCTGGCGGCGCATCCCGACGGCTATGCCGGGCTGCGCCTCGATGTGATCGGAATCCGATTCGGGCGCAGCCGGGAGCCGGAGCTGCGTCATCTCGAGGCGGTCGGCTGATGGCGTTGGGACGGGCGTTCGCGGTGGCCATCCGCGGGCTGGACGGCATCACGGTGGAGATCGAGGCCGATATCACCAGCGGTCTTCCGGGGGTGTTCCTGGTGGGGTTGCCCGATACCGCGTTGCAGGAGGCACGGAACCGGGTGCGGGCGGCGATCACCAACTGCGATAACAGCTGGCCCGACACCCGGTTGACGTTGGCGCTGTCGCCGGCGACGTTGCCCAAGGGCGGCTCGGCCTATGACTTGGCGTTGGCCTCGGCGGTGATGTCGGCGCAGCTCAAGCAGCAGTGGCCGGCGTTGGAGAAGACGGTGCTGCTGGGCGAGTTGGCGCTCGATGGCCGGGTGCGGCCGGTCAACGGTGTGTTGCCCGCGGTGTTGGCGGCCAAGCGCGATGGTTGGCCCGCGGTGGTGGTGCCGGTCGGGAATCTGGCCGAGGCCAGCCTGGTCGACGGGATCGAGGTGTGGGGCGTGCAGAGTCTGCGGCAGTTGCACGCCTGGTTCAAGGGCGCGGGGCGGTTGACCGGTCGGATCGAGGATGTGGAGACGCCGTCGGCGCCGCCGTGCCCGGACCTGGCCGATCTTATCGGGCAGACCGAGGCGCGGATGGCCGTCGAGATCGCGGCGGCGGGGGCGCATCATCTGTTGTTCACCGGGCCGCCCGGTATCGGGAAAACGATGCTGGCGCAACGGTTACCGGGTCTGCTTCCGGTATTGACCGATGAGGAGTCCATCGAGGTCACGGCTATTCACTCGATCGCGGGCACATTGTCGCCGGACACCCCGCTGATCACCAGGGCGCCGTTCATCGCGCCGCACCACTCCTCGACCGTGGCGGCGATGGTCGGCGGTGGTACGGGACTCGCGCGCCCGGGCGCGGTCAGCCGGGCTCATCGCGGTGTGCTCTTCCTCGACGAGTGCGCCGAGATCGCCACCAGTGTGTTGGAAGCACTGCGAACTCCTCTGGAGGACGGCGAGATCCGACTGGCCCGTCGCGACGGCGTGGCCCGGTACCCGGCGCGGTTCCAACTGGTGATGGCGGCCAACCCGTGCCCGTGCGCACCCACGAATCCGGCCGATTGCCTGTGCAATCCGGGGGCCAAGCGGCGATATCTGGGCAAGCTGTCGGGCCCGCTGATGGACCGCGTCGATCTCAAGGTCGAGATGCACGCGATTCGCTCGGGCGCGTTCACCCACGATATGGCGGAACCGACCGCGGCGGTGCGCGACCGGGTCGCGATGGCCCGCGCCACAGCGGCCGATCGGTGGCAACGATTGGGTGTGCGGACCAATGCCGAGGTACCGGGAACGGCCTTGCGCACCACCTTCCGGCCCGGCAAGGCCACGATGGCAGTGCTGCGGGCGGCGGTGGACCGCGGAAAGCTCAATCTGCGCGGTGCCGATCGCACGCTGCGGATCGCCTGGTCGATCGCCGATCTTGCCGGCGCGCAATCACCGACTCCCGAGCACGTGGCCACCGCGTTGAGCTTCCGCCAAGGGGGTGCGCGATGACCGACGATGTGCGGCGCGCCTGGGCGTACCTGTCGCGGGTCGCCGAGCCGCCCAACCACGAACTCGCGAAACTTGTTGCCACCCATGGTCCCGTCGAGGCCGCCGCGATCATCCGGGCCGGGGCCGAACCGGACGAGTTGCGTAACGCGGTATCCGCGCGCCGGGATATCGACCGTGCCGCAGTGGATCTGGAGATGCTCGATCGGCGCGGCGGCCGGCTGATCACCATCGATGATCCGCAGTGGCCGCACCTGGCGTTCGGGGTGTTCGGCTCGTCGAAGGTCACCGACCGCGAATCGGGCCGGTCACCGCTGGTGTTGTGGGCGCTGGGACCCGCGGCGCTCGATGATGTGGCGGCACGGTCGGCGGCCATCGTGGGAACCCGGGCGTGTACGTCATACGGTGAGCACATGGCGGCCGATCTGGCCGCCGGTCTGGCCGAGCGTGATGTGGCCGTGGTGTCCGGCGGTGCGTACGGCATCGACGGTGCTGCGCACCGCTCGGTGCTGGGGGTCGAGGGCATCACCGTGGCGGTACTGGCCTGCGGCGTCGACGTGTCCTACCCCGCTGGGCATTCCGGAATGCTGCATCGGATCGCGACGAGTGGTCTGGTGCTCAGCGAGTACGCGCCGGGGGAGCGGCCCACCCGGTACCGGTTCCTGACCCGAAACCGGTTGGTGGCCGCGCTCGGCGGGGCGACCGTGGTGGTCGAGGCGGGTGTGCGCAGTGGCGCGGCGAACACCGCCGCCTGGGCCAGGGCGATGGGCAGGACCGTGTGCGCGGTGCCCGGACCGGTCACCTCGGCCGCTTCGGCGGGGTGTCATGTGCTGATCAGGAACGGGACGGCGGATTTGGTCGGCCGGGCCGAGGAGATCGTCGAAATCGTGGGCAGGATAGGCGAACTCGCCGATGATCCCGAGCATCCGCAGATGCCCCTCGACGGATTGTCCAGAGAGGAGATGCTGGTGTACGAGGCGTTGCCCGCGCGCGGGTTGCGCAGCGTCGAGCAGATCGCTGTCGACGCGGGTGTGCCGCCCGAACTCGTGCTGGGACCGCTGGCGCTGCTGGAGATCGCCGGCCGGGTTGAGCGTCGCGACGGGCGGTGGCGGATCACCTGCGATTGACGCGGAGCCCACCACGACCCACGCGTGCCTCGTAGAGTGGTGAACGGATCAGCTAACGATATTGCGAGGTAGTGCCATGGCAGGACGCCCTATTCATACGTTCGAAGTGATCAGCAAGCTGCAGCTGACACCGCACATGATTCGCCTGGTGCTCGGCGGTGTCGGGTTCGACACCTTCAAGCCCGGCGGGTTCACCGACTCCTACGTCAAGATCGTCATCGTCCCGGCCGATGTCGACGTCGTGGCACTGCCGCACCCACTGACCCTCGACAGCTTCAACGAACTGCCCGAGTCCAAGCGCCCGACGGTGCGCACCTACACGGTGCGCAGCATCGACGATGCCACACGTCAGATCGCCATCGACTTCGTCGTCCACGGCGAACTGGGGGTGGCCGGTCCGTGGGCGGCGGCAGCGGAACCGGGCCAGCCGGTGTACCTGATGGGGCCCAGCGGCGCCTACGCACCCGACCCGGCAGCCGACTGGCATCTGCTCGCCGGTGACGAATCGGCGATACCCGCCATCAGCGCGGCGCTGGAAGCGCTGCCGCCCAACGCAATCGGCCAGGCCTTCATCGAGGTCAGCGGTCCCGACGATGTGATCGAATTCGTCAGCCCGGAGGGCGTCGACGTGCACTGGATCTACCGCGGCGGCCGCGCGGACCTCGTCAGCGAGGCACAGGCAGGCGACCACGCCCCGCTGATCGCCGCGGTGAAGGAGGCCAAGTGGCTGCCCGGACAGGTCCAGGTCTTCGTCCACGGCGAGGCGCAGGCGGTGATGCACAATCTGCGTCCCTACCTGCGCAAGGAACGCGGTGTCGAGGCCAAGTGGGCGTCCATCTCGGGCTACTGGCGCCGCGGCCGCACCGAAGAAACTTTCCGCGAATGGAAGTCGGAGCTAGCCAAAGCCGAGGCGGGCCAGACAGACTGACCCCATGGCATACGGCGACTACCAGCTGGAGATCTATCTACAAGGGCTGGCGGGGGTGCTGCCGTCGTATCCGATTCTGTTCGCCGAACTGGAGCAGCGAGCCGAATATGCGTTGTCGCCGTCGGTGTGGTCCTACGTGGCCGGCGGGGCGGGGGATGAGCGCACCCAGCGAGTGAACGTCACCGCCTTCGAGCACTGGGGGCTGATCCCGCGGATGGGGGTCGGGGCCACCGAACGACACCTCGAGATCGAGTTGTTCGGGCTGACACTGCCGTCCCCGATATTCATGGCGCCCATCGGCGTCACCGGCATCTGCAGCCAGGACGGTCATGGTGACCTCGCCGTCGCCCGGGCCGCCGCGCGCACGGGGGTGCCGATGACGGTCTCGACCCTGACGGCCGACCCGCTGGAGGATGTCGCCGCCGAGTTCGGCGACACCCCCGGTTTCTTCCAGCTCTACACCCCCAAGGATCGGGAGCTGGCCGCAAGCCTGGTCTCGCGGGCCGAGAAGGCCGGCTACAAGGCCATCATCGTCACCCTCGACACCTGGGTGCCGGGCTGGCGCCCGCGCGACCTGAGCACCTCCAACTTCCCGCAGCTACGCGGCAAGTGCCTGTCCAACTACATGAGTGACCCGGTCTTCCGGGCCGGTCTGGCCCAGTCGCCCGAAGAGAATCCGCAGGCCGCGATCCTGAAGTGGGTCAGCACCTTCGGCCAACCCGTGACCTGGGATGACCTGCGCTGGTTGCGGGCCCAGACGGAACTTCCGCTGATCGTCAAGGGCATCCAGCACCCCGACGATGTCCGGCACTCCATCGACGTCGGTATGGACGGCATCTACTGCTCCAACCACGGCGGCAGGCAGGCCAACGGCGGGTTGCCGGCCCTTGACTGCCTGCCCGAGGTGATCGAGGCCGCCGATGGCGTACCGGTGCTCTTCGATTCCGGCGTCCGCAGCGGTACCGACATCGTCAAGGCGCTGGCATTGGGTGCCTCCGCCGTCGGCGTCGGACGGCCCTACGTCTACGGGCTCGCGCTCGGCGGCACCGACGGCGTGGTCCACGTGCTGCGGTCGCTGCTGGCCGAGACCGACCTGACGATGGCCATCGACGGCTATCGCAGCCTGGCCGATCTCACCCCGGACACGTTGCGGCGCGTCCACTAGACACGTTCGGGAATTCTGCGACCGTGAAGCGGTGACCGAACCGTCGATCGAGACCCTGCTCGAGGAATTCGACGAGTATCTCGAGCTGAACCGCGGCCGATCGGCACATACCCGCCGGGCCTACCTGTCGGACCTGCGTTCGCTGTTCGAATTCACCGGCGGCGGGCTGAGCACCCTGACCCTGCCCCGGCTGCGGTCCTGGCTGGCCGCGCAGGCCGGTGCCGGAGCGGCGCGCAGCACCCTGGCCCGGCGTACTTCCGCGGTGAAGACCTTCACCGGCTGGGCATTGCACCGCGGGTTGCTCGGCACCGACCCGGCCGCACGGTTGCAGACACCGAAATCGCACCGCGTGCTGCCCGCCGTGTTACGCCAGGACCAGGCCCTCGATGCCATGGAAGCGCTCAGCATCGGTGCGCAGCAACATGATCCGCTGGCCTTGCGGGACAGGGTGATCGTTGAGTTGCTGTATGCGACCGGGATCCGGGTCAGCGAGCTGTGCGGGCTGGACGTCGACGATATCGACACCGCGCGCCGGTTGTTGCGGGTCCTGGGCAAGGGCAACAAGGAGCGCACCGTGCCCTACGGCGAACCCGCCGAGGATGCGCTGACGGCCTGGCTGCAGACCGGTCGACCCGCGCTGGCCACCGCGCACTCGGGTCCGGCGCTGTTGTTGGGCGCCCGCGGCGGCCGGCTGGACCAGCGGCAGGCGCGCACCGTCGTGCACCAGACCATGGCCGCCGTCGACGGGGCGCCCGACCTGGGTCCGCACGGCCTGCGGCACAGCGCGGCCACCCATCTACTCGAAGGCGGCGCAGACCTTCGTGTGGTGCAGGAACTGCTCGGCCATTCGACATTGGCGACCACCCAGCTCTATACGCACGTCAGCGTGGCCAGGCTGCGCTCGGTGCACGATCAGGCGCACCCGCGGGCTTGAACACGATTTCGGCGCGCTCGCGCTCGGTGAGCGAGCGTCAGCGCGCCGAAATCGGCTTGAGCACGATCGGCGTCCCGGCCAGCAGGCCCAGCGGATCGATGTAATCCGCCCGTGCGGCCGGACCCCACATGGCCCCCCAGTGCAGGCAGGCCGACACCGGGCAGCCGGGATGACCGGCGCGCAGCGTGCCCAATGCGGTCCCGGCCGACACGTGCTGCCCGGGGCGCACCGCGGCCTCGACGGGTTCGTAGCTGGTCCGCAATCCGCCGGGATGCTGCACCGATACCAACGGCCGGCCGGCCAGCACCGCGGCGAACACGACCACACCCTCGCCCGCCGCGTACACGGTCTGCCCGTCGGCACCGCCCAGGTCGACCCCCCGATGACCGGGCCGCCAATTCGGCTGCGGGGCGTCGAAACCCCGGGTGACGGCGGGGGCGGGCCGCAACGGCCAGGACAGCCGCGCCGCCTCGGCCGACACCGGTGCCGCGACGGCCAGCGCCGCGGCGACGATGGTCACCGCCCATCTCATCTGCCCAGTTCAGCGCGCTATCGTCGGAATCGGAACCCCACACCGGCCGACTGTGGATGAACGGGCGTTTGTGGAAAACGCGCGTGGTAAAAGCACAGGTTCGCACGGTGTAAACTTCTTCCCGCAGCTCACATCCGTGGGCTGACTTCGCGCGTCTGCACCGCAACCCGCACAAACAGGTTGCTCAGCATGCCGGGCGGTCCCGACCGGGAAACCGGACGGGTCCGGCAGCGGCAGGCGCCAGGGCCGGGCATCAACCGATGTCGGGCGTCAACCGAACACCTAGTGAGGCACAACCATGGCCGTCGTGACCATGAAGCAGCTGCTCGACAGCGGCACCCATTTCGGACACCAGACCCGGCGCTGGAACCCCAAGATGAAGCGGTTCATCTTCACCGACCGCAACGGCATCTACATCATCGACCTGCAGCAGACGCTGACCTACATCGACTCGGCTTACGAGTTCGTCAAGGAAACCGTCGCCCACGGCGGCAGCATCATGTTCGTCGGCACCAAGAAGCAGGCGCAGGAATCGATCGCCGAAGAGGCGACCCGCGTGGGGATGCCCTACGTGAACCAGCGCTGGCTCGGCGGCATGCTCACCAACTTCCAGACCGTGCACAAGCGCCTTCAGCGGATGAAGGAGCTGGAGGCCATGGAGCAGACCGGTGGCTTCGAGGGTCGCACCAAGAAGGAAATCCTCATGCTCACGCGTGAGAAGAACAAGCTGGAGCGCTCGCTCGGCGGTATCCGCGACATGGCCAAGGTTCCCTCGGCCGTCTGGGTCGTCGACACCAATAAGGAGCACCTGGCCGTTGCCGAGGCTCGCAAGCTGAACATCCCGGTCATCGCGATCCTGGACACCAACTGCGATCCCGACGTGGTCGACTACCCGATCCCGGGTAACGACGACGCCATCCGGTCGGCCGCACTGCTCACCAAGGTGATCGCCTCCGCGGTCGCCGAGGGTCTGCAGGCCCGCTCGGGTGCCGGTAAGGCCGAGGCAGGCCAGGACGCCGCCGCCGAGCCGCTCGCCGAGTGGGAGCAGGAGCTGCTGGCCGGTGCCGCAGAGGGCGCTCCCGCCGCCGAGACCACCACTGACGCTTCCTAAATCTTTTCAGGAGAAGGCTTTATGGCTAACTACACCGCTGCCGATGTCAAGCGCCTGCGGGAGCTGACCGGCGCCGGAATGATGGACTGTAAGAACGCGCTGGCCGAATCGGACGGCGATTTCGACAAGGCCGTCGAGCTGCTGCGCATCAAGGGCGCCAAGGATGTCGGCAAGCGCGCCGAGCGTGCGACCGCCGAAGGTCTGGTGGCCGCCAAGGACGGCGTGCTGATCGAGCTCAACTCGGAGACCGACTTCGTCGCCAAGAACGCCGAGTTCCAGGGTCTGGCCGACACGATCGTGGCCGCCGCACTGGAGGCGAAGGCCGGCGATGTCGAGGCGCTCAATGCCGCCAAGGTGGGCGACTCGACGGTCGAGCAGGCCGTTGCCGACCTGTCGGCCAAGATCGGCGAGAAGCTGGTCCTGCGCCGCGCCGCGTACTTCGACGGTCAGGTGGAGACCTACCTGCACAAGCGCGCCGCGGATCTGCCGCCGGCCGTGGGTGTGCTGGTGGAGTACCAAGCCGGCGATGCCGAAAAGGGTAAAGCCGCGGCGCACACCGTGGCCCTGCAGATCGCGGCGCTGAAGGCCAAGTACCTCACCCGTGAGGACGTGCCGGAGGACATCGTCGCCAACGAGCGTCGTATCGCCGAGGAGACCGCCAAGGCCGAGGGCAAGCCCGAGCAGGCGCTGCCCAAGATCGTTGAGGGTCGCGTGACCGGCTTCTACAAGGACGTCGTGCTGTTGGATCAGCCGTCGGTGTCCGACAACAAGAAGACCGTCAAGGCGCTCCTCGACGAGGCAGGCGTGACCGTGACCCGGTTCGTCCGCTTCGAGGTCGGCCAGAACTAACACGTTTCGTCTCGCCAGAACCCCGCGTCACCTCGGTGGCGCGGGGTTCTCTGCTTTGGCACAGCGCCGTGGTACGGACTGGTACCGTCGGTCGAATGGCCCGCATTCACGCTTTCGGCGATGACGCTCTCGGTGACCACGACGCGGTCGGATTGGCGGACGCGTTGCGCGCCGGTGCGGTATCGCGCGCCGAGGTCATCGAGGCAGCCATCGCCCGCGCCGAAACGGTCGACCCGGCGCTGAACGGATTGGCCTACCGCGCCTATGACCGGGCGCGCGCATCCGCCGCACGGGGCGGCTTCTTCGCCGGAGTGCCCACCTTCGTCAAGGACAACGCCGACGTGGCCGGTATGCCCACGATGGATGGCACCGACGCCTGGACGCCGCGGCCCGCACCCGCCGACGGTGATTTCGCGCGCGCCTATCTGGGTACCGGACTGGTCGCACTGGGCAAGACGCAGCTCTCGGAGTTCGGGTTCAGCGCCTCGGCCGAGCATCCGCGCCTCGGTGCGGTGCGCAACCCGTGGGACACCGACCACACCGCGGGCGCGTCGTCATCGGGATCCGGTGCGTTCGTCGCCGCCGGCGTGGTCCCGATCGCCCATGCCAACGACGGTGGCGGTTCGATCCGGATCCCGGCCGCGTGCAACGGACTGGTCGGCCTGAAGCCGACAAGGGGTCGACTGCCGCTGGACCGGCAGATGCGCCAGATGCCGCTGCGCATCGTCGCCAACGGTGTGGTGACGCGGTCGGTCCGCGACACGGCCGCGTTCTACCGGGAGATGGAGTTGCTTTACCGCAATCCCAAACTGCCTGCCATCGGTGACGTGACCGGACCGGGGCGGCGTCGCCTGCGCATCGCGGTCACCACCGAATCGATTGCGCGCGAGGCCGGCCCGCAGGTGCGTGAGGCGACGATGAAGACTGCGGCGCTGTTGGAGGGTCTCGGCCACCAGGTCACCGAGATCGCCAATCCGATCCCGTCATCGTTCATCAACGACTTCCTGCAGTACTGGTCGTTGCTTGCCTTCGCGCTCGTGCGTGGCGGTAAGCGCACCTTCGGGCCCAGCTTCGACCCGGACCGGCTGGACAACCTGACGCGGGGGCTGGAGCGGGTGGCCGCCCGCAATCTGCACCGCATGCCGCTGGTCATCGCCCGACTGTCGCGGATCCGCCGGATCACCGCGCAACTGGGGCATCGATACGATGTCCTTCTGATGCCGACGCTGGCCGATGTCACGCCGCGGATCGGGCACCTCGATCCCACCGCGGACTATCGGCAGATCATCGACCGGTTGATCGACTGGGTGGCCTTCACACCGCTACAGAACATCACCGGTGACCCGGCGATCTCCTTGCCGCTGGGCACATCTGATGACGGTTTGCCGCTCGGTGCGATGTTCTCCGCAACTCAGGGCAACGATCGCGTCCTGTTGGAGCTGGCTTTCGAGCTGGAGCAGGCCAGCCCGTTCCCGCGTATCCAGGACTGACGTTTGCGAACCTAGTTGTGCTCCGCGCCGACCGCGGCCAGGATCCGTTTCAGCGCGCTGCGGTCGGTATCGCTCAGCCGCCCGAGCACGCGGTGCTCGGCCGCGCGGATGCCCTCATCGGTGCGGGTGAGCAGCATCCGGCCCTCGCGGGTCAGCTCGGCCGGTCGGGCGCGCCCGGAGGGCACGCTGGCCGGCCGCGTCACCAGACCTCTTTCCTGCAGGGCGCGCAGCACCATGTTCGTCGCCTGCGGCGAGACCGAAAGGTCGCGCGCCAGATCGGCATTGGACCGGCCCGGCGACTTGGACAGGATGCGCATGCAGAGGTATTGCGGGAAGGCGAGATCCAACGGTTCGAGGACATTTGCGGTCACGTCGGCGCGCAACCGCATCGCAGCGCGGTGCAGCAGATAGCCCAATGGTTGGTCCGCCTGCGGAGAAGACATGTCAACCATGTTGACACATATCAACCAGGTTGATATACCGGATTCATGACGACACCCGAGCCGCAGGAAATGTTCGAACAGGCCTACCGGGGTGATGCGCCCGAGTTCCAGGGCGTCCGTCCGCCGTGGAGCATCGGTGCGCCGCAACCCGAGATCGCGGCGCTCATCGAGGCCGGCAAGGTGCACGGTGACGTCTTGGATGCGGGATGCGGTGAGGCCGCCACCGCCCTGGAACTCGCGGCCCGGGGTTTCACCACCGTCGGCCTGGATCAGTCGCCGACGGCCATCGAGCTCGCCCGCGCCGAGGCGGCCCGCCGCGGGCTGACGAATGCCAACTTCGAGGTGGCCGATATCAGCTCGTTCACCGGCTACGACGGCCGTTTCGGCACCATCATCGACTCGACGCTGTTCCACTCGATGCCGGTGGAGCTGCGCGAGGGCTACCAACGGTCCATCGTGCGGGCGGCCGCACCCGGTGCGTCCTATCACGTGCTCGTCTTCGATGCGGCAGCGCTGCCCAACGGCGGTCCCGTGAACGCCGTCACCGAGCCCGAACTGCGGGATGTGGTCGGCAGGTACTGGCAGATCGACGAGATCCGCCCTGCCCGCATCCATGCCAACTTCCCCGATGCGATCCTGGCGGCCGGACCTTTTGCGGGTAACGACATCCGCGAGGAGCCCACCGGCCTCAAATCGGTCGGTGCGTGGCTGCTGTCTGCCCATCTGGACTGACTGTCGAACCGGTCATGACGTGCCCCTGCGACCCGAGCGTCGCAGGGGCACGTTGATGAGGCAGGATTGTCTGCGAATTCTGTGTCACGGGACCGAAGGAGTCTGATGGCAGAGCCAGGCAGCGCGAGCCCCGGGGTCATCCGACCCGCCTATACGCGGGTCCTGCTCAAACTCGGCGGGGAGATGTTCGGCGGGGGACAGGTCGGGCTCGATCCCGATGTCGTCGCCCTGGTGGCCCGCCAGATCGCCGACGTGGTGCGCGCTGGAGCGCAGGTTGCCGTCGTCATCGGCGGTGGCAACTTCTTCCGGGGCGCACAGTTGCAGCAGCGCGGTATGGAACGCACCCGTAGCGACTACATGGGCATGCTCGGCACCGTCATGAACAGCCTTGCGCTGCAAGATTTCCTGCAGAAGGAAGGCATCGACACCCGGGTGCAGACCGCCATCACGATGGGTCAGGTCGCCGAACCCTACATCCCGCTGCGGGCGCGCCGACATCTGGAGAAGGGCCGGGTGGTCATCTTCGGTGCAGGCATGGGCCTGCCGTACTTCTCCACCGATACCACCGCAGCGCAGCGCGCATTGGAGATCGGCGCCGAGGTGGTGCTGATGGCCAAGGCCGTCGACGGCGTCTTCACCGCGGACCCCCGCAAGGTGCCCGATGCCGAGCTGCTGACCACCATCACCCACCGCGAGGTGATCGACCGGGGCCTGCAGGTGGCCGATTCGACCGCTTTCAGCCTTTGTATGGACAACGGCATGCCGATTCTGGTGTTCAATCTCCTCACCGATGGCAATATCGCGCGAGCGGTCGCAGGTGAGAAGATCGGAACTCTGGTCACCAGCTGAGCGCGCTTCTAAGGAGATAGACACGTGATCGACGAAACCCTCTTCGACGCCGAGGAGAAGATGGAGAAGGCGGTGTCGGTGGCTCGCGACGACCTGTCGTCGATCCGCACCGGCCGTGCCAACCCGGGCATGTTCTCCCGTCTGAACATCGACTACTACGGTTCGATGACCCCGATCACCCAGCTCTCCAGCATCAACGTGCCGGAGGCGCGGCTGGTCGTGATCAAGCCGTACGAGGCCAACCAACTCAAGGCCATCGAGGACGCGATCCGTAACTCCGACCTGGGGGTCAACCCGTCCAACGACGGCAGCGTCATCCGGATCTCGATTCCGCAGCTCACCGAGGAACGCCGTCGCGAACTGGTCAAGCAGGCCAAGAGCAAGGGCGAGGACGCCAAGGTGTCGGTGCGCAATATCCGGCGCAAGGCCATGGACGAGCTGGCCCGGATCAAGAAGGACGGCGAGGCCGGCGAGGACGAGGTCGGACGCGCCGAGAAGGACCTGGACAAGACGACCGGGCAGTACGTGACCCAGATCGACGAACTGGTCAAGCACAAAGAAGGCGAGCTGTTGGAGGTCTGATGACCTTTCAGCAGCGCACTCCCGTGGTAGACGCCGAAAAACCGAAGAAGCCCTCGCGTGCAGGTCGTGACCTGCCCGCGGCCATCGCTGTCGGCGTCGTGCTCGGCGGCATGGCCATCGGCACGTTGTTGTTCGCGCCGCTGTGGTGGCTGCCGCTGCTGGCCGTCGCCATCGCCATCGCCACCCATGAGGTGATCCGACGGCTGCGCGAGCACGGCTTCGTCCTACCGACCGTGCCGTTGCTGGTCGGCGGCCAGGCGATGATCTGGCTGACGTGGCCGTTCGGCGCCGCCGGACTGCTGGGCGCCTATGCGGGCACCGTCGTGATCTGCATGTTCTGGCGGCTGTTGGGCCAAGGGCTGAACAAGCAGCCCATCAACTATCTGCGCGATATCGCGGCGTCGGTGCTGCTGGCGACGTGGGTGCCGTTGTTCGCGGCGTTCACCGCGCTGCTGATCTTCGCCGACGACGGTGGGGAACGGGTGTTCACCATCATCGCCACCGTCGTGTTCGCCGATATCGGTGGTTACGTCGCCGGTGTGCTGTTCGGTAAACACCTGATGGCCCCGGCGATCAGCCCCAAGAAGTCCTGGGAGGGGATGGGCGGCTCGCTGGTCTTCGGCACCGCCGCCGCGATCCTTTCGGTGGCATTCCTGCTGGACCGGCCGGCCTGGATCGGTGTACCGCTGGGTGTGCTGCTGGTCATCACCGGTGTCCTGGGAGACCTGGTCGAATCTCAGGTCAAACGCGACCTCGGCATCAAGGACATGGGCACGCTGCTCCCCGGGCACGGCGGCATCATGGATCGCATCGACGCGATGCTGCCCTCGGCCGTCGTCGGCTGGATCGTGCTGACGCTGCTCGCCTGACTGTGATTTGTGGCGCCGCAGCCGCCATGGTCGCGGCGCAGACTCCACAAATCGCAGATTGGTGGCCCGGCCCCGCCGGATGAGATACTGGACCAGATCATGGCCGTTTCCCTTCCGCTGGTTTTCGACGCCCCGCGACGCGCTCTGCCGCCGCGGCATCTTGCCGACCTCGACGCCGACGGCCGGATAGCCGCCGTCACCGAGCTGGGGCTGCCGAAATTCCGGGCCAAACAGCTGGCCAACCACTATTACGGCAGGCTGAGCGCCGACCCACGGGAAATGACCGATCTGCCCGCCGCGGTGCGCGAACAGGTGGCCGAAGCGCTGTTCCCCACCCTGATCCAGCCGGCCAAGCAGATCCAGTGTGATGCCGGCGAGACCCGCAAGACGCTGTGGCGCGCGGTCGATGGCACCACCTTCGAGTCGGTGTTGATGCGTTATCCCCAGCGCAATACCGTGTGCATCTCCTCACAGGCCGGCTGTGGGATGGCGTGCCCGTTCTGTGCGACGGGTCAGGGCGGCCTGCAGCGCAATCTGTCCACCGCCGAGATCCTGGAACAGGTGCGGGCGGCATCGGCGGCAATGCGTAATGAACATGACGGCAGGCTGTCTAACATCGTCTTCATGGGGATGGGGGAGCCGCTGGCCAATTACAACCGGGTACTGGCCGCCGTGAAGCGCATCATCGCGCCGCCTCCGGAGGGCTTCGGCATCAGTGCGCGGTCGGTGACGGTGTCGACCGTCGGACTGGCACCCGCTATCCGGAAACTGGCCGACGAGAAGCTCGGCGTGACGTTGGCGGTCTCGCTGCACACCCCCGACGACGAACTGCGCGACACCCTGGTCCCGGTCAACAACCGCTGGAGTGTCGACGAGGTGCTCGACGCCGCGCGCTACTACGCCGATTCGACCGGACGCCGGGTGTCCATCGAGTACGCGCTGATCCGCGATGTGAACGATCAGCCCTGGCGCGCAGACCTTCTGGGCAAGAAGTTACACAGCAAGCTCGGCCCGCTGGTCCACGTGAACCTGATCCCGTTGAATCCCACACCAGGCAGCGAATGGGACGCGAGTCCCAAGCCGGTCGAGCGTGAATTCGTGCGACGGGTGCAGGCCAAGGGAGTGTCGTGCACCGTGCGCGATACCCGTGGCCGCGAGATCGCCGCGGCCTGCGGGCAATTGGCCGCCGAGGGCTGATCTACTTGATGCCGACGGCGTGGCGCAGCTGCGCCAGGAACTGGGCATCGTCGTCGCTGCGCACGATGTAATGCGATATCGCCACCCTGATCACCGTCGCAGCCTTCACCTCGGCGTTCGCGCCGCCGAGCAGTTTGAGCAGGCGTGCCCGCATGATCGGGATGACATAACCCAGTTGCTTGATGACAACCTCGGGTTCGATGTCCACCACCCGCACCCCGGAGTACGACTGCTGGTACTCGACGATGAAACGCAATGCGGCATCCAGCCTTTCGGTGCCGCGCAGACCGGCTGTGGCTGCGCCCATCCCGGTGTCGAACAGCTCGGATTCGTATCTTCCGAAGGCGCGCAACAGCTCTTCCTTCGACGCGAACCATCGGTACAACGTGGGCCGGGACACTCCGGCCTGCAACGCAACTTCCGACAGGCTCAGTTTGGTCTGACCGTTGCGGCCGAGCACCTCGGCCGTGGCGGCCAGGATCCGGCGCTGCGTCGAGGTGTCCTCGGCACCGTCGGGATGTGCGGTCAGGGGCTTGTTCACGCCCATGATGCTAGTAGGACCGCCGAGCGTTGATGGTCTCGAGCAGCTCCTGAACCTGCTCCGGGCGTACGGTGCCGCCGCTGAGCGATGCGAGCCGGCCGATCGGGATCGAGGAGAGCATCCGCAGCATGTCGGTACCCAGTCCCTGGCCCGAATCGTGCTCTGGCGCCGCCCCGGCCATCGCGGTCATCACCACCGGTGCGGCCGCCGGATCGGACAGCAGTTCCCCGAGCGTGGAGTCCACGGTGAACGACGTCGGCACCGCATCGCCGGAGACGCTCACCGTGGTGCTCAAGCGCACGTCACGGCTGGAGGCGCCCGCGGCCAGGGAATAGTCGCCGGCTTCGACGACCCACCGCGACGCGGTGACATCCCAATGGGCGAGTTCGGCACGTGCGACGGCGATCTCGACGGTGCGGCGGTCACCGGGCGGCAGCGTCAGCTCACCGAAACCGACCAACCATCGCGGCGGCCGAGATACCCGGGACTCGGCGCGCCCCGCGTAGATCTGCACCACCTCGCGACCCAGCCGTGATCCGGTGTTCGTCACCGTCACCCGCACCGTCCAGAGGTCGGTTCCCTCTTCGACCGTCAGGTCGTCATAGCTGAAGCTGGTATAGGACAGGCCGTGCCCGAACGGGAATGTCACCTCCAGATCGCGCGCGTCGTAGCCCCGGTACCCGACGAAAATCCGTTCCCCGTAGACGATCTTGCCGTTCTCGGCCGGGAAGTTCAGATACGCGGGGCAGTCCTGCAGGCGTACCGGCACCGTTTCGGTGAGCTTGGCCGAGGGATTGACCGCGCCGAAGAGCACATCGGCGATGGCCGCTCCGCCGCCCTGCCCCAGCAGGGCGCCGTCCAGCATCGCCGGTGCCAGGTCTGCGACCGGCTGCAGCCGCACCACACCGCCATGGCTCAGCACCGCCACCGTGCGCGGCTGGGCGCGAACGACGGCGGCCAGCAGCTGGAGTTGCTCATCGGGCAGCTCGATATCGGCACGGTCGAAACCCTCGGACTCGTCCTCGGCGGGCAGGCCCAGGAAGACCACTGCGGCGTCGGCGGCAGCCACCGCGGCAAGGGTGTCCTCGGTGATGCCGTCGGCATGGGTGACTGTGCGCGCCCGAATCTCGATCTCCTCCAGTGGAATGTCCAGCCGGGTCGGGTTCACATGGGAGCTACCCCCGCCCTGATAGCGCGGCGCCACGGCGAACGGGCCGACGACGGCGACCGAGGATGCCGGACTCAACGGCAGCACATCGTCGTCGTTCTTCAGCAGCACGATGGAGCGTGTGGCCGCGGTCCGAGCCAGGTCGTGATGCTCGTCGATATCGAAAGTCGCTGTCGCCGAATCGTGTTCGTGGGCTCTCGTGGCCAACCGTGCCACCCGCTGGGCGGCACGGGTCAGAACGTCGGGATCCAGATCGCCGGACTCCACCGCGGCGCAGGCCGCGTCGTCGGTGTTGCCGCCGGTACCCGGCATCTCCAGATCCAGCCCAGCGGCGACCGCGGCGACCCGGTCTCGCACGGCACCCCAATCGCTGACCACGACGCCGTCGAAACCCCACTCGTCGCGCAGCACGGTGCTCAGCAGCCAATCATTCTCGGCTGCGTACACGCCGTTGATGCGGTTGTAGGAACACATCACCGTCCAGGGGAGGGCACGGGTGATGACGTGTTCGAAACCGCGCAGATAGATCTCGCGCAGGGTGCGCTCGTCGACCTCGGAGCTGACACGCATCCGATCGTCCTCGGCATTGTTGGCGGCGAAATGCTTCGGTGAGGCACCTACACCGCGGCTCTGCACGCCGGACACCCACGCCGCACCCAGCACCCCGGTGAGCAACGGATCCTCCGAGAAATACTCGAAGTTGCGGCCGCACCGCGGATCTCGCTTGATGTTGATCCCGGGGCCCAACAGCACGTTCACCCCGAGTGCCCGCGCCTCGGTACCCAACGCGATGGCGACCCGGTGCACCAGCTCCGGGTCCCAGGATTGCGCCAGACCCGCTGCCGGAGGGAAACAGGTGGCCGGCTCGCTCGCGGCGATCCCGACGTGATCGGCGGCGCCGGACTGCCTGCGCACCCCGTGGGGGCCGTCGGTCAGCAGGATGGAGCGGACATCCCCGACGGCTTTGGTGGTCCAGAACGTGGCGCCACTTCCGAGGGCGGCCTGTTCGGCGGTGGACAGTGCGGTGATGTCATCGGAGCGCTCGGTCACCTGTCCCATTGTCCACAGTTCCGCGGTCCCAAGGCCCACAGCTGATCCGTCCACGGACCCCCGCGCACGAGAACGCCCCGGTAGCCAGGGCTCCGGGGCGTTCTCGTAAATGGTGTGGGCTAGCGGTACCAGCCGCGGCTGCGGGCGATCCAGTCGCGCGCCACGATGCCGAGGATCAGCACGGCGAAGAAGATGAGGAAGACGTCCTCGACGTGTCCGACATGGTTGCCATGGGTCATCACGACCAGGAAGATCGCGGCGAAGATTCCGATGATGTGCAGTACCCGGGGGTTCTCCACGGACCAGCCCCATGCCGCCGAGGGCACATCTTCGGTATCGACGCCGTTGTGACGCTCGACCTCGGTGCTGGACACGCCTTCTCCTCACGTCCGGTGGACAGTGCGCCCATTCTGGCACACCGCGACGGACGCGCCAGAACGAGGCTCGCGAGCAGGCCCGGAAACAGGCCCGGAAACAGGCCCGGAAAAAGGCGTGGAAAAGGGCCTGTAGTGGGTACGTTGCGTGCGTGACGGAACGATTGCGCAGGAAATCCGTGGAGCAGTCCATCGCCGATACCGACGAACCGGGGACCCGGCTGCGCAAGGATCTGACCTGGTGGGACCTGACGGTCTTCGGTGTGTCGGTCGTCGTGGGCGCCGGCATCTTCACCGTCACCGCCTCGACCGCGGCCAACATCACCGGCCCGGCCATCTCGCTGTCGTTCATCCTGGCCGCCGTCACCTGCGGCCTGGCCGCCCTGTGCTACGCCGAGTTCGCCTCGACGGTGCCGGTGGCCGGCAGCGCCTACACCTTCTCCTATGCCACCTTCGGCGAGTTCATCGCCTGGATCATCGGCTGGGATCTGATCCTGGAGTTTGCCGTCGGCGCCGCCGTGGTGGCCAAGGGCTGGTCGAGCTACCTGGGAACCGTTTTCGGATTCTCCGGTGGTGTCGTCGCGGTCGGGCCGCTCGACTTCGACTGGGGCGCCTTGCTGATCGTCGGCACCGTCGCGGCACTGCTGGCCCTGGGCACCAAGTTGTCGTCTCATTTCAGTCTCGTCATCACCGCGATCAAGGTGTCGGTGGTGCTACTGGTGGTGATCGTCGGCGCCTTCTACATCAAGGTGTCCAACTACACCCCGTTCATCCCGCCCACCGAATCCGGGGAGTCCGCGGGCTCCGGTGTGGACCAGTCGGTCTTCTCGCTGTTGACCGGTGCGGCGGGCAGCCACTACGGCGTCTACGGTCTGCTCGCCGGTGCGTCGATCGTGTTCTTCGCCTTCATCGGGTTCGACGTGGTCGCGACGACGGCCGAGGAGACCCGCAACCCCCAACGCGATGTCGCCAGGGGCATCCTGGCCTCGCTGGCGATCGTGACGGTCCTCTACGTGGCGGTCTCGGTGGTGCTGTCCGGGATGGCCTCCTATGTCGACATGAGGGAGGCCGGTGGAGGGCATCCCAACCTGGCGACGGCCTTCGAGCTCAACGGTGTGGATTGGGCAGCCAAGGTCATCTCGATCGGCGCGCTGGCCGGCCTGACCACCGTGGTGATGGTTCTGATGCTCGGTCTGTCGCGGGTGCTGTTCGCGATGTCCCGCGACGGCCTGCTCCCGCGCTCGCTCGCCCGCACCGGCACCAGGGGAACACCGGTCCGGATCACCGTCATCGTCGCCGTGCTGGTGGCGCTGGCCGCTTCGCTGTTCCCGGTCAATCGGCTCGAAGAGATGGTCAATGTCGGAACACTGTTCGCCTTCGTGCTGGTGTCGGCGGGTGTCATCGTGTTGCGGCGCAATCGCCCCGATCTCGAGCGTGGCTTCCGGGTGCCGTGGGTGCCGCTGCTGCCGATCGCCTCGATCGTCGCGTGCCTGTGGTTGATGCTCAATCTCACCGCGCTGACCTGGATCAGGTTCGTCGTGTGGATGGCGTTCGGTGTGCTGATCTACCTGGCGTACGGCCGCAGGCATTCGTTGCTGGGGCAGCGGTTGGCGCTGGATGGGAAGATCTGAACACCGACTCAGCCGTAGGTGAACGAATACGCCTGCAGCCCACCGTCGAGTGACACCTCGACGGTGCCGGCGCCCACGGGGTCGTCGGCGATGATCTGCCGCATGTTCGGTGGGCCGGTGACCGGCATCTCGCGGGTGACGCCGTCGCGGGTGATCCGCACGGTGCCATCACCGCCGACGACCAGATAGACGTTGCGCGCGCGATAGTTCAGCCGGATCGTCGACCCCGGCGCCTGCGCGGTGATGCCCTGATAGTCCAGCGCCCACGGCCCGCGCAGGGCGAAGCTGTCCGCGGCGAGCCGGTCCGGGAAGTCGAAGGTGTGGGTCCCCTCGTCGTACACCCCGGTGCCGCCGTAGTTGACCACCTTGCCGACGCTGAAGTATGTCTCAGGCGTGGTGGGGGCGGTTGGGGTGTCGTCCGAGCGTTCCGTCGCCGCGGGTAGGGCGCGGCCGTCGCCGTCGGAAAGGAGTTGGCGGATCAGCCTTTCGGTGGTGGCGTAGTCGCCCTCGCCGAATTTGATGTGGCGCACCACGCCGTTCTTGTCGATCAGGTAGTGGGCCGGCCAGTAGCGGTTTCGGTAGTTGGTCCAGGTCGAGAAGTTGTTGTCCATCGCCACCGGATAGGTGATGCCGAGATCGGCTGCGCCGCTGACGACATTGGCCTGTACCTTCTCGAAGGCGTACTCGGGAGTGTGGACACCGATGACCTGCAGTCCGCGATCACGGTAGGCCGCATACCAGTCGACCAGATGTGGTGCGGCCCGCTGGCAGTTGATGCACGAGTAGGCCCAGAAGTCGATCAGTACCACCTTGCCGCGCAGCGACTTCAGGTCGATCGGTGTATTGCCCGGAGTATTGAGCCATGCCGTGATGCCCTTGATATCCGGTGCGGTGCCGCAGCTTTCCAGCTCGGGCGCACCGTTGGTGCAGTTCGACAATTCGGCGTTCTGCTCGTTGACCAACCCGCCGAGGTTGAGCTTCTCGCGCAGCTGCTCCTCACCACCGACCCGGTCCTGCAGGGCTGCGGTGTAGTCGGGGATGGTGCGCTGTAGCGCCGCGGGCAGATTGAACACCAGCGCCACGGCCAACAGGATCGTGACGAGGCCCGCAGTCACGCGGATCTCACGCTGCCTGCGGCGGAATGCCGCCACCCGCTCGGTGACCCGCCGCCCGGCCAGCGCGAAGAACAGCAGCGGCAGGGCAGCGCCGATCGCGAACGACAGCGTCAATGCGATGATGTCGGCCCCGATGCTGCCCGTGGCGCCGGCGACGACGATCGCGGCCAGCACCGGACCCGCGCACGGTACGTACAGCACGCCCAGGGTGAGACCCAGTACGAAACCGCTGGTACCCGAACCGAACTGCCGCTGCGGTAGCCGTGCGAAGGGCTTCTCCAACAGCGCTTCGAATCGCGGGAAGATCAACCCCAGGCCGATCGCCACCAAGGCCGCCAGCGCCACCCAGCGGATCGTGTCCTGGGGCAGGCGCAGTAGTGCGAGCAGGGCCGAACCGACCAGTGTGACCAGGCTGAAGCTGAGCACCAGGCCGGCGATCACCAAATAGGGCCGCAGTCGCGAGGTCGGCGCCGAGCGGGCAGGTGTGTCGGTGTCCCCGCTCTGGGTGCCGGAAAAGAAGATGACCGGCAACACCGGCAGGATGCACGGCGAGATGCCGGTGATCAGGCCACCGAGGAAGCCGATCGCGATCAGAGTGGCCATATGAGTTATTCGTCACGGCAAGGCAATTGGATGGCCCGAACACACATCAGCCCGGCCGCATCGCGGCCGGGCTGATGTGGTGGAGAACAGATCACATCGGCGGCATCAGCACGGTGTCGATGAGGTAGACGGTGGCGTTGGCGGTCTGCACGCCCCCGCACACCACGTTCGCATCGTTGACCTTCAGTTCGGCGGGCATGGCCATGTTCGGCACGGTGACGTTCACGTCGGCGCCCTGCATGGTCTTGTGCATACCGACCACTTGCTCGGGGCTGGCCTGCCCCTCGACCACGTGGTAGGTCAGGATGCTGGTCAGCAGCGCTGAGTCGGTCTTGAGGCGCTCGATGGTGGCCGGATCGATCTTCGCGAACGCCTCATCGGTGGGCGCGAACACCGTCAGCGCGGGTGCGCCGTTCAGCGTGTCGACCAGATTCACGTGTGGGTTGAGCTGACCCGAGAGCGCCTGGGTGAGGGTCTTGAGCATCGGGTTGTTCGCCGCCGCGACGGCTACCGGTTCGGCGGCCATACCGGTCACCGAGGCCGGACCGACGGGGTTCTGGGCGGCGTAGGCGGCGCAGCCGGGGCCGACCGGCGCGGCCTGGGCGACGCCGGCGGAGGCGAAGATGAGGCCGGTGGCGGCCGCGGCGGTACATGCGACGCCGGCGAGCTTGCGGGTGTTCAGCGAGAGGGTCATCGATCGAATCCTTTTACTTGGTCGTGTTCACGTTTCGTATGGGGAGTGGGGACGGCGGTGCCGTCCGGAGGGGCGAGGCAGCCCGGTCGGGGGAACGGGCCGCCTCGCCGGCTCGGTGCCGGCTATCAGGCAGCCGGCGGCATCAGGACGGTGTCGATCATGTAGACCGTGGCGTTGGCGGTCTTCACGCCGCCGCACACCAGGCCGGCGTCGCCGACCTTGAGGTCGTTACCCGCACCGGTGACGGTGACCGGGGCGCCCTGAACGGTGGTGTGCTCACCGGCGACCTGATCGGGGCTCGCCTGGCCGGGGACCACGTGGTAGGTCAGGATCGAGGTCAGCAGGTCCGAGTCGGTCTTCAGGGTCTCCAGCGTGGCCGGATCGATCTTGGCGAACGCGTCATCGGTCGGGGCGAAGACGGTGAACTCGCCGCCATTGAGCGTGTCGACCAGGTTGACGTTCGGGTTGAGCTGGCCCGAGAGCGCCTGGGTGAGGGTCTTGAGCATCGGATTGTTGGAGGCGGCGACGGTCACCGGGTCGGCGGCCATACCGGTCACCGATCCGGGCCCCTCGGGGTTCTGCTCGGCGTACGCGGCGCAGCCCGAACCGATCAGGTTGCCGGCCGGCGCGGCCATGCTGGACGTGGTCTCCGGTGCCGCCATCGACGAGGTCATGGAGGAGATTGAGGAACTGGCTTCACTGGCACTGCTCTCGACTGACGAAGTGCCGCCCGAACAGGCGGACAGCCCGAGCGCCGCGACGGCGGCGAACCCGGCAAATGCGATGCGATGCTGGTGGGTCAATGTCATGAGACTCAACTTCCTTGTTGGCGGGTGGCTGGTACCGACCCGGTTGGCCCTACATAGGTCATTCGGTGCCCACCGCGGCCCGGATGGGTCTGCAGCAGAATTCGTGTCTGGGCGGGGCACAATGGTCGATGTGAGTTCTGACCGCCGGCGCGTGCTGATCCTGGGTAGTACCGGGTCGATCGGTACGCAGGCCCTCGACGTCATCGCCGCGAACCCCGACAGTTTCGAGGTGGTGGGGCTGGCCGCCGGCGGTGGCAACGCCGAACTGCTGGCCCGCCAGGCCGCCGAGACCGGCGTCACGAACGTGGCCGTCGCCGACCCCGATGCGCCCATCGAGGCCCGCTACCGCGGACCGGAGGCCGCCACCCGACTGGTCGAGGACACCGACGCCGATGTGGTGCTCAACGCTCTTGTCGGGGCGCTGGGCCTCAAACCGACCCTGGCCGCCCTGCACAGCGGCGCCCGGCTGGCGCTGGCGAACAAGGAATCCCTGGTCGCAGGTGGGCCGCTGGCCCTGGCCGCCGCGGCCCCCGGCCAGATCGTGCCGGTGGACTCCGAGCACTCCGCGTTGGCGCAGTGCCTCCGCGGCGGGACCCCCGAGGAAGTGGCCAGCCTGGTCCTGACTGCCTCGGGTGGACCGTTCCGGGGCTGGGCTTCGCAGGCACTGGAGGATGTCACCCCCGAACAGGCCGGCGCCCACCCCACCTGGTCGATGGGACCGATGAACACGTTGAACTCGGCGACCTTGGTCAACAAGGGTCTTGAGCTGATCGAGACGCACCTGCTGTTCGGCGTCGACTACGACCGCATCGAGGTGGTCGTGCATCCCCAGTCGATCGTGCATTCGATGGTGACCTTCACCGACGGGTCGACGCTGGCCCAGGCCAGTCCGCCGGATATGAAGTTGCCGATCGCGCTGGCGCTGGGATGGCCGGCACGGGTGCCCGGCGCCGCCGCGGCCTGTGACTGGTCTACCGCCTCGACCTGGACGTTCGAGCCGCTGGACGCGGCGGTGTTCCCGGCCGTCGACCTGGCCCGCGAGGCCGGCCGCCGGGGCGGCAGCCTGACCGCGGTCTACAACGCCGCCAACGAGGAGGCCGCGGCGGCATTCCTCGACGGCCGGATCCGTTTTCCGGCGATTGTCCGAACCGTCGCCGATGTGCTGCACGCCGCCGATCAGTGGGCCGCGCAACCAGCTACCGTGGAAGAGATACTCGAAGCGCAGGACTGGGCCCGAGCACGGGCCGGCAGCGCCATCGACCGGGAGGTAGTCGCAAGCCGATGATGTTCACTGTCGGCATCGTGCTCTTCGCACTGGCCATCCTCGCGTCGGTGGCATTGCACGAGTGCGGGCACATGTGGGTGGCCCGAGCCACCGGTATGAAGGTGCGCCGCTATTTCGTCGGCTTCGGTCCGACGCTGTGGTCGACGCGGCGACCCAACAAGCTCGGCAGTACCGAATACGGCATCAAGGCCGTCCCGCTCGGCGGGTTCTGCGATATCGCAGGCATGACCGCCGTCGACGAGATCGCCGATGAGGACCGGCCCTACGCGATGTACCGCCAGAAGGTGTGGAAGCGCGTCGCGGTGCTGTTCGCCGGGCCCGCGATGAACTTCATCATCGGCCTGGTCCTCATCTACGGCATCGCCGTCGTGTGGGGGCTGCCCAGCCTGACGCCGCCACCGACGACCGCCGTGATCGGTGAAACCGCTTGTGTGGCACCGCAGGTGGCCAAGGAGGGGGACACCCTCTACGGTCCGTGTCCGCAGCCCGGCCCCGGCCCGGCGGCCCTGGCCGGACTGCAGCCCGGGGACACCATCGTCAAGGTCGGCGACACCGATGTGGCGACATTCCCCGAGATGGCGGCCGAGATCCGCAAGCTCGACGGTCCGGTCCAGGTGGTCTACGAGCGAGACGGCCAGCGCCTGTCCACCGTCGTCGACGTCGCCAGGACCCAGCGTTTCACCTCGGCCGAGGCGGCCACCCCGGACACGGTCGGTGCCATCGGTGTCAGCGCGGTGCAACCGCCCGGGCCCACGCAGTACAACCCGTTGACCGCCATCCCGGCGACTTTCACCTTCACCGGTGATCTGGCAGTCGAACTCGGCAAGGCGCTGGCGAAGATCCCCACCAAGATCGGCGCCCTCGTCGACGCCATCGGTGGCGGGGAACGCGACAAGGAGACCCCGATCTCGGTGGTGGGCGCCTCGATCATCGGCGGCGAGACCGTCGACGCCGGGCTGTGGGTGGCCTTCTGGTTCTTCCTGGCCCAGCTGAACTTCGTGCTGGGAGCGGTCAACCTGATCCCACTGCTGCCCTTCGACGGTGGTCACGTCGCGGTGGCCACCTACGAGAAGTTACGGAACATGTTCCGTGCGGCCCGCGGCAAAGTCGCCGCGGAACCGGTCAACTATCTCAAGCTGATGCCCGCCACCTACGTTGTGCTGGCGGTGGTTGCCGGGTACATGCTGTTGACGGTCACCGCCGACTTTGTCAACCCGATCAGCATCTTCGACTAGGAGTTCGACTGTGACGTCCATCGGCCTCGGCATGCCGGCCCCGCCGCCGCCCGTGCTGGCCCCCCGCCGCAAGACCCGGCAGCTCAAGGTCGGTGATGTCGGTGTGGGCAGTGAATCCCCGATCTCGGTGCAGTCCATGTGCACCACCAAGACCCATGACATCAACTCGACGCTGCAGCAGATCGCCGAGTTGACCGCCTCCGGATGCGATATCGTCCGCGTCGCCTGCCCGCGTCAGGAAGACGCCGACGCGCTGCCGATCATCGCCAAGAAGGCCAACATCCCGGTCATCGCGGACATCCACTTCCAGCCCAAATACATCTTCGCGGCCATCGACGCCGGATGCGCGGCGGTTCGGGTGAACCCAGGAAACATCAAGGAGTTCGACGGTCGGGTCAAGGAGGTGGCCAAGGCCGCGGGCGCGGCGGGTATTCCGATCCGGATCGGGGTCAACGCCGGCTCGCTGGACAAGCGCATGCTGGAGAAGTACGGCAAGGCGACCCCGGAGGCGTTGGTCGAGTCCGCGCTGTGGGAGGCCTCGCTGTTCGAGGAGCACGGCTTCGGCGATATCAAGATCAGCGTCAAGCACAACGACCCGGTCATCATGGTCGCGGCCTACGAGCAGCTCGCCGCGCAGTGTGATTACCCGCTGCACCTCGGTGTCACCGAGGCGGGGCCGGCGTTCCAGGGCACCATCAAATCCGCCGTCGCGTTCGGTGCGCTGCTCTCCCGCGGGATCGGCGACACCATTCGGGTCTCGTTGTCGGCGCCGCCCGCTGAGGAGATCAAGGTCGGCAACCAGATCCTGGAGTCGCTGAACCTGCGTCCGCGCGGGTTGGAGATCGTCTCCTGCCCGTCCTGCGGGCGCGCCCAGGTCGATGTGTACACGCTGGCCAACGAGGTCTCCGCCGGTCTGGACGGGCTCGATGTACCGCTGCGGGTCGCCGTGATGGGGTGTGTGGTGAACGGACCGGGCGAGGCGCGGGAGGCCGACCTGGGGGTGGCTTCGGGCAACGGTAAGGGGCAGATCTTCGTCAAGGGTGAGGTCGTCAAGACCGTCCCCGAGGCCCAGATCGTGGAAACCCTCATCGAGGAGGCCATGCGGATCGCCGGGGAGGCGGACGAGCAGGGAACTCCCTCCGGCCCACCGGTTGTCACCGTAAGCTGAGAAACGGCCCTGCGCTGCGGGGCCATCACTGTCGGCCGGCCCCCAGAAAGAGTCCCCAATGTCGGCTCCACCGCTGTCCCGCTTCACCGCAGACCGCAGGGTCTCGGTGGTGCGCGACCTGGAGCCCGTGCGTGCGGTCCTGGACCAGGATCCCGTCGCCGCATGCATGGTGGCCTGCCGGGTACAGGAATTCGGGGTGGACCCCAGCGCCATCGGCGGCGAGTTGTGGACGCGCCGGCGCCCTGCCGAATCCCTGTGCTACGCCGGGGCGAACCTGATTCCGCTGCGTGGCGGTGGCGACGATCTCGCCGCCTTCGCGGCCAAGGCGCTCAGCGGCCCGCGGCGCTGTTCGTCGCTGGTCGGCCGGGCCGAGCTGGTGATGCCGATGTGGCGGCATCTGGCGCCCGGGTGGGGACCGGCCCGCGATGTCCGCGATGACCAGCCGCTGATGGCGCTGACCGACGCCCCGGTCTGCGCCCCCGATCCGGCGGTTCGCCAGGTTCGGATGGAAGAGCTGGACACCTACCTGGTGGCCGCGATCGAGATGTTCATCGGCGAGGTCGGTATCGATCCGCGGATGGGCGACGGTGGCCGCAGCTACCGCCGTCGGGTCGCCGGCCTGATCGCTGCGGGGCGTGCCTGGGCGCGATTCGAGCGCGGCGAGGTCGTCTTCAAGGCCGAGATCGGTTCGCAGTCACCGACGGTCGGGCAGATTCAGGGTGTCTGGGTGCACCCGGACTGGCGTGGCCGGGGGCTGGGTGCAGCCGGGACCGCGGCGGTGTCGGCCGCAGTGCTGCGCGGCGGCCGTATCGCGAGCCTCTATGTCAACGGGTTCAATCACGTCGCGCGCGCGACCTACGCCCGGATCGGTTTCACCCAGGTCGGCACGTTCGCCACGATCCTGCTCGACTGAGATCGACGTTTCTGTGGTCTACGCGCGCCGTGGACCGCAAAAGTGTTGATCTCGACGCAATCACAGTTGTGTGTCGGTGCGCCTAAGCCGTCGGCGCCCGTTGCGCTTTTAACATCTGTCTCAATGACAACACAGGCATCGGTGACCACATCCGTATCACGGCGTGCGCGGCTGCGGACCGCGGTCGCCGTGCTGGCTGTCGCTGCCCTCGGCACCTCGCTGAGCGCCTGCACGCCGAAACCCGACGGACCCGAGCCCGCTGCCGCGAAGTTCTTCGCGGCGCTGTCCACCGGGGACACCGCCGGCGCCGCGGCCCTGGCCGACAAGCCCGAGGAGGCCAAGGAGGCGCTCAACGAGGCCTGGGCGGGTCTGCAGGCCAACCGGCTGGACACCCAGATCACCGGATCGAAGTACGAACTCGATACCGGCACAGTGAAATACCGCTACACCTGGCACCTGCCCAAGGAGCGGACCTGGACCTATGACGGTGAGCTCAACATGGTCCGCAACGAGGGACAGTGGGAGGTCCGCTGGACCACCACCGGCCTGCACCCGGGACTCGGTGCCAACCAGACCTTGGCCCTGCGCGCCGATCCGCCGCGGCGGGCCTCGGTCAACGAACGCTCCGGCAGCGATGTGTTGGTGCCGGGCTACCTGTATCACTACGCCCTCGACGCACGCGCCGCCGGCGCCGAGCTGATGCCGACGGCCCGCGCCATCGTCGACGCGCTGCGACCGTTCGACGCCACCCTCGATGCCCAGCGTCTGGCGGAGGAGGCCAGCTCGAAGGCCACCCCGCTGAGCCTGATCACCCTGCGCAAGACCGACCACGACCGGGTGTTCGCGGCGATCGGCTCGCGACCTGGCGTGGTGGCCACACCGCAACCGGAGATGCTGCCGACCGACGAGAAGTTCGCGCCGGCGATCGTCCAGGAGGTCAAGAAGGCGGTCAGCGGTGATCTGGCCGGTGAGCCGGGTTGGCGGGTGGTCAGCGTCAACCAGAACGGTGTCGACGTCGCCGTGCTCAGCGAGGAGCCCGGCACCCCGGCGCCGTCGGTGACCATCAGCCTGGACCGCTCGGTGCAGAACGCGGCGCAGGACGCGGTGAACATGGTCGGCAAGAAGGCGATGATCGTGGCCATCAAGCCGTCGACCGGCGAGATCCTGGCCGTGGCGCAGAACGCTGCCGCCGATGTCGACGGTCCCACCGCGACGATGGGCCTCTACCCGCCAGGGTCGACGTTCAAGATCGTCACCGCGGCCGCGGCTCTCGAACGCGATATGGCCACTCCCAACACCCTGCTCGGCTGTCCGGGCACCCTGGACATCGGGCACCGCACCGTGACCAACTACAACGCCTTCGACCTCGGCACCGTGCCACTGTCGCGGGCCTTCGCCAACTCCTGCAACACCACCTTCGCCGAGCTGGCCAGCGTGATGCCGCCGCGTGGACTGACCACCGCGGCCGCCCGCTACGGACTGGGACCCGACTTCATCGTCGACGGCGTGCCGACGGTCACCGGATCGGTGCCGCCCACGGTCGATCTCGCCGAACGTACCGAGGACGGGTTCGGCCAGGGCAAGGTGCTGGCGAGCCCCTTCGGCATGGCCCTCGTCGCGGCGACGGTCGCGGCGGGCAAGACCCCGGTGCCGCACCTGATCGAGGGACGTCAGACCGAGATCCACGGGCAGGCGGGCGAGCCGCTGAACCCGGAGATCGTCGACGGGCTGCGGCCGATGATGCGGCTGGTGGTGACCAACGGCACCGCCAAGGACCTCAACGGACTCGGCGATGTGCGGGGCAAGACCGGTGAGGCCGAGTTCGACGGCGGCTCCCACGCCTGGTTCACCGGCTATCGCGGAGACATGGCGTTCGCCGCGCTCATCGTCGGCGGCGGCAGCTCGGAGTACGCGGTGCGGATGTGCCGCGACATGCTCAACGGGTTGCCCCCGGATTACTTGGCCTAGCCTGGACCGGTGACCGACGATCTGACGCTGCGGGTCTCCGATGCGGACCGCAACGGCACGCTGCGCAGGCTGCACAACGCTGTCGCGCTCGGGCTCATCGATATCGAGGAGTTCGAGGAGCGCTCCGCGCGGGTGGCCTCGGCCCGACTGCATTCGGATCTGACCGCCCTGGTCGACGACCTGCCCGGCCCCGGTGCGATCGTCACCTCCGCCGCCGACCGGGTCGAACTGCGGGGCGTGATGGGTTCGCTGAAACGCCAGGGGGAGTGGGTGGTTCCGACCCGGCTGGCGCTCACCCGGCGCATGGGTTCGGTGGACCTGGACCTGACCCGCGCGCGGTTCGCCGGACCGATGGTGGTGATCGAACTCGATCTCAAGTTCGGCTCACTCGACCTGCGCCTGCCCGCCGGCGCCAGCGCCTCCATCGACGATGTGGAGGTGGTGGTCGGCAGCGCCCGCGATCACCGCGCCGACGCACCCGCCGAGGGCACCCCGCACATCATCCTCACCGGCAAGGTGGTCTGCGGGTCGGTGGACATCCGCGGGCCGCGGCGCACCTGGAAGCCGAGCCTGCGGACACCGGTACGGCGCGGCCCCCGATCTCGGTAGGCTGATCGTCATGCCTGTTCGTGCCCCATTGCGCTCCGGAGAGCTGTCACCGACCCTGCCGGTGCCCAAATCGATCGAGCGCCCGGAGTACGTCTGGAAGCCCACGGCAGCCGAGGGCAGCGAGCCCTGGGTCCAGACCCCGGAGGTCATCGAGAAGATGCGAGTCGCCGGGCGCATCGCCGCGGGCGCGCTGCTCGAGGCGGGCAAGGCCGTCGCGCCCGGTGTCACCACCGACCACCTCGACCGGGTGGCCCACGACTACATGATCGACCACGGTGCCTATCCGTCGACGCTCGGCTACAAGGGCTTTCCCAAATCGTGCTGCACCTCGCTCAACGAGGTCATCTGTCACGGCATCCCGGATTCGACGGTGATCGCCGACGGTGACATCGTCAACATCGACGTCACCGCCTATATCGACGGCGTGCACGGCGACACCAACGCGACCTTCCTGGCCGGCGATGTCTCCGAGGAACACCGACTGCTCGTCGAACGCACCCACGAGGCGACCATGCGGGCGATCAAGGCCGTCAAACCCGGTCGTCAGCTCTCGATCGTCGGACGGGTCATCGAGGCGTATGCCAACCGGTTCGGCTACAACGTGGTTCGCGATTTCACCGGGCACGGCATCGGTGAGACGTTCCACAACGGGCTGGTCGTCCTGCACTACGACCAGCCGGCCGTCGATACCGTGCTGGAGCCCGGGATGACGTTCACCATCGAACCGATGATCAACCTCGGATCGCTGGACTACGAGATCTGGGATGATGGCTGGACGGTGGCGACCCGGGACCTGAAGTGGACGGCCCAGTTCGAGCACACGCTCGTCGTCACCGAGGACGGTGCCGAGATTCTGACCCTGCCTTGAGGGGCGCACTGCTGATCGCCGGCACCACCTCCGATGCCGGTAAATCGATGGTGGTGGCCGGGCTCTGTAAGTTGCTGGCGCGCAAGGGCATCAGCGTGGCGCCATTCAAGGCGCAGAACATGAGCAACAACTCCGCGGTGACGGTCGAGGGTGGTGAGATCGGCCGGGCGCAGGCGGTTCAGGCCCGCGCCTGTGGGCTGGCGCCCAGCGTGCGATTCAACCCCGTGCTGCTCAAACCAGGTAGTGACCGCACTTCCCAGCTGGTGGTGCGCGGCCAGGTCGCAGGCACCATGGCCGCCGGCGACTATTTCACCAAGCGCAGCCAGCTCGCCGAGATCGTCAACGACGAATTGCGGTCCTTGCGAACCGAATTCGACGTCGTCATCTGTGAGGGGGCCGGCTCGCCTGCCGAGATCAACCTGCGCGCCACCGATCTGTCGAACATGGGTCTGGCGCGCGCCGCCGACCTGCCGGTGGTGGTGGTCGGTGATATCGACCGTGGTGGCCTGCTGGCCCACCTGTTCGGCACCGTCGCCGTGCTGTCGCCGCAGGACCAGCGACTGATCAGCGGATTCCTGGTCAACAAGTTCCGCGGCGATCCGGGACTGTTGGCGCCCGGACTGGACCAGCTGCGCGAGCTGACCGGCCGCCCCACCTACGGGGTGATCCCGTACCTGGACGAGCTGTGGATGGACACCGAGGACTCGTTGTCGGTACAGGCCGGCCGCACCTTGGGCGCACCGGTCCCCGCCGTGGGACGCGACGGTTTGCGCGTCGGGGCGATCCGGCTGCCGCGCATCTCCAATTCCACCGATGTCGAGGCGCTGGCCTGTGAACCCGGCGTGCAGGTGCACTGGATCACCGAACCCGCCGAGCTCGTCGACGTTGACGTCGTGGTGTTGCCGGGCAGCAAGGCCACGGTGTCGGATCTGGACTGGCTGCGGGCCCGTGGGTTGGCTGACGCGGTGACCGCCCACGCGGCGGCCGGTGGTCCGGTACTCGGTGTGTGCGGTGGCTTCCAGATGCTGTGCCGATCGATCGATGATCCGGTCGAGTCGAAGGCGGGCACCGTCGCCGGACTGGGTCTGCTGTCCGCCGATATCGTCTTCGCGCAGCAGAAGACTTTGCGGCACTGGGAATCCCCACTGACCGGTTATGAGATACACCACGGTCAGGTCGTCGGTGGCGCGGAGGCCGACTGGTTGGGCGTCGGCATCCGGCGCGACCAGGTGTACGGCACCCACTGGCACGGCCTGCTCGACAACGACGAACTGCGCCGGGCCTGGCTGGCCGAGGTCGCCGAGGCGGCCGGTCGGACCGGCTTCGTGGTGGCAACCGATGTCAGCGTGCCCGCCCGCCGGGACGCCCAGCTCGACGCGATGGCCGATGCGTTGCAGGCACATGTCGACATCGACGCGCTGCTGGCGCTGCTGTCGGGCGCCCCGCAGCGTCCGGTCATCACCCACCACGCTCGGTAGCCTGTGCTGATGATCCGCGCACTCCGGTGGTTGTCCGCACTGGTCGCCGTGCTGGCGACGCTGACGGGCTGCACGAGCGCCGTGTCGGGCACGCCGACCTGGCCCGGTGCGCGCCTTGAAAAAGTGGTCCTGACGTCGGCCGATTTCCCGGACGGTGTCCAGTACGACCGCATCGTCGAAGAGGAAGGCGTTCCCGACGGGGCGGGCGGGCCGCCGCCGATGCTCTCGGACCCGCCGGGGTGCAGCGAGGGCTTCAGCAAGTCGATCGGGGCCACGGCCGAGCGCGGTCCCGGCAGCGCCGCGAAGTACGTCGTCGGATACAACGGCGCGCGAATGCTGATCACCGTGTTGAGCTGGTCCCTGGACACCGAGACACTGCAGGCGATCGCCGAACGCTGTGAGCGGTTCGTCACCTATTTCGGACCGGGATCGCCCTCGATCCCGATGACCACGACCGCACTGGACACCGACCGCGACGGAGCGCTGGTCTATCAACAGACCATGGATCTGGGTGGGGCTCGCAGCAGCGTGTTCTTCTCGTTCGAGAATGTGGGTTCGATGGCGGTGTTCGGCGTCGCGTTTCCCACCCCGGACCCCCGGATCCCGGTCAAAGCGACGCTGCCACAGACCTTTCTGGAGGCAATGGGCAAGCAGGCCGAACGCTTGGAACAGGCGTGAAGACCCGTGAAAACAGCCCCGCCGGACAGCGGAATGACCTAGCGTGACCGAGATGCCCACCACGACCGTGACCGTCGACGGAACTGGATTCGCGGTGGACGTCGCGGGTCCGGAGAACGCCGGTGTGGTGGTGCTGCTCGGCTCGGCACAACTGGCACCCGCCGCCTATGACGGGGTGTGCCAACGGCTGCACACCGCATCGCTGCGCACCGTGGTGATCGCCGCTCACCCGAAACTGGATGCGGCGACGGTCATCGCGATCATGGACACCTTCGACATCCGGTGGAGCACCCTGGTCGGTGATCGCGCCGGCGCCGAGATCGCCTGGGAGCTTGCCGCGACCCGCCTGGACCGGTTCACCGGTCTGGTGGTCATCGATCGCGGTCACCCGCGGGTCGCCGATGAGGCCGGGGTGACCCGTGACGAGAACTGCACGCCGGTCGAGGTGGCGACGACGGTACTGGTCAGCAACGCCAAGGCCGCCGATGTCGCCAAGGCCAGCCAGCGCTATGTCTACGGTGAGTTCCGTCTCGTCGAATTGTTGGGCCGTCGTAATGCCGGCGAATCGACGGCGCAACTGGCCGCCGAGATCGTGATGCGCACCAGCACCTGGTGACTTCCTCCCGACCGGGCGGGTCCTCTCGCTTTCCATTGGTCTGATGGCCTACCTTTAGAGGTGACGGCTGGGTCGATGCCGATCCGCGCCGAGCCGACAGGACGGAGCCAGCATGCTGACGCAAGCCGAATTGGAGCGTCTCGTCGCCGCCGGAGAGATCGACACGGTCATCGTCGCCTTCCCCGACATGCAGGGCAGGCTGACCGGTAAACGGGTATCAGCACGGCTGTTCGTCGAGGAAGTCGCCGCCCACGGCGCCGAATGCTGTAACTACCTGCTGGCCGTCGACGTGGACATGAACACCGTCGAGGGCTACGCCATGTCCAGCTGGGAAACCGGCTACGGCGATATGGTCATGACCCCCGACTTCGACACGCTGCGCCTGCTGCCCTGGTTGCCCGGCTCGGCGCTGCTGATGGCCGATTTGTCGTTCACAGACGGTAAGCCGGTCGCCCCCGCGCCGCGCAGCATCCTGGCCGCGCAGCTCAAGCGGCTGGCCGACCGCGGGCTGAGTGCGTATGTGGGCACCGAGCTGGAGTTCATGGTTTTCGACGACACCTTCCGCGATGCGTGGAAGGCGGGATATCGCGGGCTGACCCCGGCCAGCGACTACAACATCGACTACGCGATGCTGGCCTCGACCCGGATGGAACCGCTGCTACGCGACATCCGACTCGGCATGGACGGCGCCGGGATGTACTGCGAGGGTGTCAAGGGAGAGTGCAACCTCGGCCAGCAGGAGATCGCCTTCCGGTACGACGAAGCGCTGGTCACCTGCGACAACCACACCATCTACAAGAACGGTGCCAAGGAGATCGCCGACCAGCACGGCAAGTCGCTGACCTTCATGGCCAAGTTCGACGAACGCGAGGGCAACAGCTGCCACATCCACATATCTCTTCGGGGTGCAGGCGCGGACAATGACGGAGAAGCCGTCTTCGCCGATGACAATGATCCGCTCGGGATGTCGGCGATGTTCCGCAGCTTCGTTGCCGGCCAGCTGGCCACGCTGCGCGAGATGAGCCTGTGGTACGCGCCGAACATCAACTCCTACAAGAGATTCGCCGACGGCAGTTTCGCCCCGACTGCGGTGGCCTGGGGACTGGACAACCGGACCTGCGCGCTGCGCGTCGTCGGGCACGGCCAGGGCATGCGGATGGAGAACCGGGCGCCCGGTGGTGATGTCAACCAGTACCTGGCCGTCGCCGCACTTATCGCCGGTGGGCTTCACGGTATCGACAACGAGCTGGAACTCCCGGATGCGTTGGCAGGCAATGCCTATACCAGCGGTGCCGACCGCCTGCCGACCACCCTGGCCGAGGCCGCCGATCTCTTCGAGGCATCGCAGGTCGCGCGCGATGCGTTCGGTGACGAGGTCGTCGAGCACTACCTCAACAACGCTCGTGTCGAGCTGAAGGCCTTCAACGCCGCCGTCACCGACTGGGAGAGAGTGCGTGGTTTTGAACGGCTCTGAGAATCCGGTCCTGGGCCTGACGACCTATCTGCAGCAGGCCCAGACCGGTGTCTGGGATGTGCAGGCCAGCTTCCTGCCCGCCATCTATCTGCAGGGGGTGAACCTGGCAGGCGGCGCAGCTGTACTGCTACCGCCCCAGCAGCCCGACGTCGCAGACCGGGTGCTCGACGGGCTCGACGGGCTGATCATCACCGGTGGCCGTGATGTCGATCCCGCGGCCTACGGTCAGGGCAGGCACCAGCTGACCGATGAGCCCGCCGGTGATCGCGATGCCTGGGAGTTCGCCCTCGTCGAGCGGGCGTTGGCGCGTCGACTTCCGGTGCTCGGGATCTGCCGCGGTGCACAGGTTCTCAACGTCGTGCTCGGTGGCACACTGCACCAGCATCTGCCCGATGTGCTCGGGCACAGCCGCCACCAACTCGGCAACGCGGTGTTCACCACCTCCGCGGTGGTGACGGTGCCCGGCACCCGGCTTGCCGCGCTGATCGGTGAGAACACCGATGCCCAGTGCTATCACCACCAGGGCATCGACCGGCTCGGACGCGGGCTCATCGTCAGCGCGCTCGACGGTGCCGACCGCACCATCGAGGCCGTGGAACTCGACCCCGGTGCCCACCCGGACCAGTTCGCGATCGCCGTGCAATGGCATCCCGAGGAGCGTCTGGACGATCTGCGGCTGTTCGCCGCCGTCGTCGCCGCCGCCCGGGAGTACGCGCACACCAGACATCCATCGACAGAAAGCGTTTCATGACCAGCTGTGACGTCATCAACCCGGCGACCGAGCAACTGCTGCGCCGGGTCGAATTACTCGACGTCGCCGCCGTCGACGATGCGGTGGCCCGTGCCGTCGTCGCGCAACGGAAGTGGGCCCGGCTCGCACCCGCGGAGCGGGCGGCCGCATTGCGTGCCTTCGCTGCGGCCGTCGATACCCACATCGGCGAGCTCGCCGCCCTGGAGGTGGCCAACTCCGGGCACCCGATCGGGCAGGCCGAATGGGAGGCCGGTCATGTCCGCGATGTGCTGAACTTCTATGCGGCCAGCCCGGAACGCCTGTCCGGCAAGCAGATCCCGGTCGCCGGTGGCATCGACGTGACGTTCAACGAACCGCTCGGAGTGGTGGGGATCATCACCCCGTGGAACTTCCCGATGACCATCGCGTCCTGGGGATTCGCACCCGCGCTGGCCGCAGGCAATGCCGTGCTGGTCAAACCCGCCGAGTGGACCCCGCTGACCACGCTGCGGCTGGCCGAGCTGGCCGTCACCGCGGGCCTGGACCCCGACCTGTTTCAGGTGCTGCCCGGCGCCGGCCCGGTGGTCGGGGAGCGGTTCGTCACCCACGAACACGTTCGCAAGGTCGTCTTCACCGGATCCACCGCGGTGGGCACCCGGGTGATGGCCGGGGCCGCCGCGCACGTCAAGCGGGTGACCCTGGAACTGGGCGGCAAGAGCGCCAACATCATCTTCGACGACTGCGATCTGGAACGAGCGGCGGCGACCGCGCCCTACGGCGTGTTCGACAACGCCGGACAGGATTGCTGCGCACGTAGCCGGATCCTGGTGCAACGCAATGTCTACGAGCGATTCATGGAACTCCTCGAGCCCGCCGTGGCCGCGGTCAAGGTGGGTGACCCGACATCGCCGGAGACCGAGATGGGGCCGCTGGTATCGCGCAGGCATTGGGAGTCGGTGCACAGCTACGTGCCCGACGACGCGCCGATCGCGTTCCGCGGATCGGCGCCCGAGGGCCCCGGGTTCTGGTTCCCGCCGACCGTCCTGACCCCGCGGCGCACCGACCGCACCGTCACCGAGGAGATCTTCGGACCCGTCGTCACGGTGCTGCCGTTCGACGACGAGGCCGATGCCATCGCGCTGGCCAACGACACCGAATACGGTCTGTCCGGTTCGATCTGGACCGACAACCTGTCGCGGGCGCTACGGGTGTCCCGCGCCGTCGAGGCGGGCAACCTGAGCGTCAACTCGCATTCCTCGGTCCGCTACACCACCCCCTTCGGTGGCTTCAAGCAATCCGGTCTCGGCCGGGAGCTCGGTCCGGACGCGCCGCTGTCCTTCACCGAGACCAAGAACGTATTCATCGCCGTCGGCGAAGCCCAGTAGAGGAGAGGCAAGTGGATCTGACCCAGCGACTCAAGGACAAGGTCGCCGTCATCACCGGTGGTGCCAGCGGGATCGGCCTGGCCGCCGCGAAGCGCATGCAGGCCGAGGGCGCCATCGTGGTCATCGGTGATGTCGACCCGGCCACCGGCCAGTCGGTCGCCAACGATCTCAACGTGACCTTCGTCCAGGTCGACGTCTCCGACCCGGTCGCGGTGGACAACCTGTTCGACACCGCCTTCGAGGTACACGGCGGGGTGGACATCGCCTTCAACAACGCAGGAATCAGCCCGCCCGAGGACGACCTGATCGAGAACACCAGCCTGGATGCCTGGCAACGGGTGCAGGACATCAACCTCAAATCGGTCTTCCTCTGCTCCAAAGCCGCACTGCGGCACATGGTTCCCGCGCAGCGCGGGTCGATCATCAACACCGCGTCGTTCGTCGCGGTGATGGGTTCGGCGACCTCGCAGATCTCCTACACCGCCTCCAAGGGGGGCGTACTGGCCATGTCGCGAGAGCTCGGTGTGCAATTCGCGCGCCAGGGTATCCGGGTCAATGCGTTGTGCCCCGGACCGGTGAACACCCCGCTGCTCAAGGAGCTGTTCGCCAAGGATCCCGAACGCGCGGCCCGCAGGCTGGTGCACGTGCCGGTCGGCCGGTTCGCCGAACCCGAGGAGCTCGCCGCCGCGGTGGCCTTCCTGGCCAGCGATGACGCCTCGTTCATCACCGGCTCGTCGTTCCTCGTCGACGGCGGCATCAGCTCGGCCTATGTGACACCGCTGTAGGGGGAGGTTCCGTTGTCGGTGGTACCGGATCCGCAGCCGGCCAGCGATGCTTTGCTGCGTCCGGTCCGGCTCGGCAACGCGTTCGAGGACACCGTGGGCAGGTTGCTGCAGATGATCCGGCTCGGTGTGTTGGCCCCCGGTGACTCGCTGCCGCCGGAACGGGAGCTCGCCGCCCGGCTCGGCGTCAGCCGGGACACCGTGCGCGAGGCCATCAAATCGCTGGCCGACACCGGGTATCTGGTCTCCAAACGCGGCCGCTACGGTGGCACGTTCCTGGCCGACGCGCTGCCCGAGACCGCGCAGCCGCCGGACGGTGACGTGGTCACCCGTGATGTCCTCGATGACGTGCTGCGGCTGCGCGAGATCCTGGAAGTGGGGGCGGCGCGGATGGCGGCCACCCGCACCCTGACCGAGGCCGAAGCAGCCGAATTGCGCTCGCGTTGCGAGGATGTGCGCGGTGCCGCCGCCGAGGACTACCGGCGCCTGGACTCGCGGCTGCATCTGGCGATCGCCGAGGCCGCCGGTTCGGTCTCGCTGGTGCCGCTGGTCGCCGAGAACCGGATGCGGATCAACGCATTACTCGACCAGATCCCGCTGCTGGGCCGCAACATCTCACATTCCGACGAACAGCACGATGCCATCGTCGAGGCCATCCTGGCCGGGGACGCGAACGCGGCCGCCGACGCCATGTGTGCGCATCTGGCCGGCTCTGCGGCGCTGCTGCACGGCTTCCTGGACTGAGCGCCGCGACGACCACCGCGGTCGACGACTAGATTGCCAGTCATGGAGGACGCGTCGGCGGTGGGAAAGGCGTCATCGGCGCTGAACGATGTCGACACCGGTGAATGGGCCCGGCGCTTCGATCTGCTCTCCGATCCACACCGCCTGGAGATCTTGCTGAGCTTGCACCGCGTGCCCGGTATCTGCGTCGGTGACCTTGCCGCCGCCCTGAACCGTTCCGAAAATGCCGTCTCACAAGCGCTTCGGGTGCTACGTGGGCAAGGCTGGGTGGACAGCGAACGGATCGGCCGGACGGTGAGTTACCGGCTCGACGACGAGATCGTGCACGATCTGCTGCACTGGATCGGCGCCGGGCACAGCTGAGTCGAGCGCGGGGAGCGGGCCCGACATCTTTTCGCTTGGACAGATGTTGGAGTGTCGGCTTAGGCTCGGTCGATGAACATCCCCGCTCCGTGGTCGAGCAAGGTCTCCTTCGACCGAACCGACCGGATGACGATCGCCGCGATGGCCGCCGTCGTGATCTCGCTACACGCCTTCGGGTGGGGAGTCTTGGTGCTGGCCGTTGCCCCCCAACACATCACGCTCGGGTCGGCGGGGGTCTTCGGCGTCGGCCTCGGGGTCACCGCCTACCTGCTCGGCGTGCGGCACGCGTTCGATGCCGACCATATCGCGGTCATCGACAACACCACCCGCAAGCTGGTCGGTGAGGGCAAGCGATCGATGTCGACAGGCTTCTGGTTCTCGCTCGGACATTCCAGCGTCGTCTTCGGCTTGGCGCTGCTGCTCGCTCTCGGGGTGCGGGCGCTGGCCGGCCCCGTGCAGGATGAGAGCTCGTCGATGCTGCAGACCCTCGGACTCATCGGTTCGGTGGTCGCAGGGACGTTCCTCATCCTGATCGGGGTGACCAACCTGTTTGCCGTCGTGGGTATCGCCAAGGTGTTGCGCGACATGCGCTCCGGTGACTTCGACGAGGCCGAGCTCGAGCGGCAATTGAACAATCGTGGTTTCCTGGCGCGGCTTCTGGGCAGGGTGATGAGGCGGGTCAGCAAGCCGTGGCACCTCTATCCCGTCGGACTGCTGATGGGTCTCGGTTTCGACACCGCCACACAGGTCGCGCTGCTGGTGTTGGCGGCGGGCACCGCGGCCTTCACACTGCCGTGGTACGCGATCATGGTGCTGCCGGTCCTGTTCGCGGCCGGGATGAGCCTTTTCGACGCGCTCGACGGAATCTTCATGTCCCGCGCATACGGTTGGGCGTTCCTGCATCCGATCCGCAAGGTGTACTACAACCTGACCGTGACGGTGCTCTCGGTGTTCGTCGCACTCGCCGTGGGCGTCATCGTGTTGGCCGGATTGGTCACCGATCGCTTCGGCCTGGAGGACGGCGTGCTGGCCGCGATCGGTTCGGCCGATCTCGAATTCGTCGGTTTCATGATCGTCGGAATGTTCGTCGGGACCTGGCTGATCGCGTTGGCGTACTGGCGTCTCGGGCGGGTCGAGCAGCGCTGGAGCGGCAGCGTCTGATCTCGCTAGACCAGACCCAGCAGCGCGTTCTCGATGACCTCGGGCAGCGCGGGATGGATCCAATACTGCCCGGTGGCAACCTCTTTGGCTGTCTGGCCGAAACTGATCGCCTGGATCAGCGGCTGGATGATCGACGATGCCTGATACCCCATGATGTGCGCGCCGAGCAGCTTGCCGGTCGCCCGGTCGCCGATGAGCTTGGCGATCCCGGTGGTGTCCTCCATGGCCCAGCCGTAGGCGGTGTCGCCGTAGCTCTGCACCTTGACGATGACATCGTGTCCGGCGTCGCGGGCCTGCGCCTCGGTGAGTCCGACGGTGGCCAGTTGGGGATCGGTGAACACCGCCGAGGGCACATACCGGTGATCACTGGCGACCATCGCTGCGGTGTCGTCCCAATCCTGCAGCAGGTTGTGCCGCACCACCCGCATCTCGTGATTGGCCACGTGCTTGAGCTGATAATCCGAGGACACGTCGCCCAGTGCCCACACCCCGCGCGCGCTGGTGCGCTGGAACTCGTCGACGGCGACCATGCCGTCGGAGACGTCGACGCCGGCCAGTTCGGCATCCAGCTGATCACCGTTGGGCCGGCGACCGGTGGCCACCAGCAGCATGTCGGCGGCCAGTTCGGTGCCGTCGTCGAGTTCGAGGACGACACCGTCGCCGTCCTGCGGGCGTGAGCCGACGACGTTGACATGCGTGCGCAGATCCCACTTCTGGGCGGCCAGGTCGGTGAAACGGTGGCACAGCGTCTCGTCGCAATGGGTCAGCAGACCAGGTCCGCGCACCACGATGGTGATCCGCACACCGAGCGAGGAGAACACGTGCGCGAACTCGGCGGCGACGAAACCGCCGCCGACGATCACCATGTGCTCGGGTAGTTCGCTGATGCGCATGATGTCGTCGCTGGTGTAGTACCGCACCCCGCATTCGGTGATGGCCGGTGGGATCACCGCGCGTGCGCCCGCGGCGATCACCACCTGATCGGAGCTGAACTGCGCACCATCCTCTGTGCGCAGTGTGTAACGACCGTCGGACACCCCGCTGAATCTGGTGTGACTGCCGTAGACGTCGATATTGGGCAGGCTGCGCTTGTATGCCTCACCGCCGCTGGCGATCGGGTCGATCCGGCCGAAGACCCGCGAGACGATATCGGGCCAGCGGATCTTGTCGATATGGGCGTCCACGCCGTATTGCGCGCTCTGGCGCACCGTGTGGGCGACCTCCGCGGCGTAGACGAACATCTTGGTCGGAATGCAGCCGACGTTGAGGCAGGTGCCGCCGAAGGTGCCCTGCTCGCAGATGGCGATGCGCATGTCCGCATAGCGGGGGTCGACGTTCGGGTCGGGAATGCTGTTACCCGAACCGGTGCCGATGATCGTCAGGTCGTAATGCTGCATGTGAGTGTCCTATCCGGCATCAGGCGCGGTCGATGTGGTCCCGCTCGTCAGATACCAGTCCAGCCAGGTATCGAGTTCGCGGTAGGCCGCAGCCCGCGGTTCGGGCAGCGAGAGGAATACGTCGTGTTTGGCGTCGGTGATCGGCACGACCGTGAGCCGGTTGCCGATACAGCCTGCCCAGCGCGCGATCTGGTCGACGTCGAGGACCGCGTCGCCGCGCTGGATCAGATCCGGGTCGGAGACCTCGGCGACGCTGTGGTCGGAGCGCAGGATCAGACTGGGCACACCGATATCGAGGCCCCGGTGTAACCGTTTCTGGCCCCGCCGGATTGCGTTGATCCATCCGAAGGTGATGGGGAATCCGCCGACGGGCTTCCAGTCCAGGTTGTAGTCGAACTCGCCGGCGAAGTCACGGTGCAGGGTGGTGCCGTAGCCGCCGACTCCCGGCTTGCGGACCACCGTCATCTTGCGGACCCGGGCCAGCGCCATCAGCGCCGCCGAGGTGGGTGGGGTGCGCAGGACCGCCGGGCCGTGCAGGTCGAGGAAGGGGCTGTTGAGCACCAGCCCGGTGATCGGGCCGGTGTCGTCGCGCCGGCGCAGCCGATCCAGCCACAGCGAGAGGATCAGTCCACCGGCCGAATGTCCATACATCAGCACCTGCTCGGCATCGACCGCCGTCAGCGCCGCCTGCAGCGCCGAATCGTAATGGGCCAGGTCGGAGGTGAAATGCGGGGTTTGGCCGGCGCGCCGCGACCGCCCGCACTTGGGTAGATCCATGGCATACACGGCGAATCCGCGCCCGGCCAGGTGGTCGGCCAGCGCGGTATGGAAGAAGTAGTCGGTGTAACCGTGCACCACCAGCACCGCACGGGTGGCGCGCGGCTGCGGTCGGCCGCGCGATACCAGTGTCGCCACCAGCTCGCCCTCGCCGTCGGGGTCGGCACCGAGAGGCAACTGCTGCTGCCAATAGCCTGGCAAGACGTCGGGCTCCCAGCCGGTCACGTCTGCCACTCTAGTGACCGGTACGGCCCGAGGGTCGGCGTGGCCGGGGCGAGCGAGGCCACCGAGCCCGACGACGATAACCTTGTGGTCGTGTCTGACTCGAAGACCGTGAAGACGGACGTGGTACTCGTCGGTGCCGGCATCATGAGCGCCACCCTGAGTGCTCTGCTGCGCCTGCTCGAACCGAACTGGTCGATCACCTTGGTCGAGCGCCTCGACGGTGCGGCCGCCGAGAGCAGTGACCCGTGGAACAACGCGGGCACCGGCCACTCGGCGCTCTGTGAGCTGAACTACACGCCGCAGAATTCCGACGGTACCGTCGACATCGCCAAGGCGGTCAACGTCAACGAGCAGTTCCAGGTCTCGCGCCAGTTCTGGACCTACGCCGTCGAGAACGGCGTGCTGCCCGACGTGCGCAACTTCTTGAACCCGATCCCACACGTCAGCTTCGTCGAGGGCGCCGACAACGTCGCCTACCTGCGCGCCCGGTACGAGGCGTTGGTGTCCAACCCGCTGTTCTCGGCCATGGAGTACATCGACGACACCGACGAGTTCACCCGTCGGCTGCCCTTCATGGCCGCCAAGCGGACGTTCGCCGAGCCGGTCGCCCTGAACTGGACGCAATCCGGCACCGATGTCGATTTCGGCTCGCTGTCGCGCCAGCTGATCGGTTACACCGCAAGCCAGGGCATGACCACGCTCTTCGGCCACGACGTGCGCGATCTGTCCAAGGATTCCGACGGCGGTTGGACGGTCAAGGTGATCAATCGGCGCACCCGGGCCAAGCACAAGATCAAGGCGAAGTTCGTGTTCGTCGGCGCGGGCGGCGGTGCGCTTCCGCTGCTGCAGAAGGCGGGCATCCCCGAGGCCAAGGGATTCGGCGGCTTCCCCGTCGGCGGTCAGTGGCTGCGGTCGGCCAATCCCGATCTCACGGCCGGACACCAGGCCAAGGTCTACGGCGCGCCGCCGCTGGGCGCCCCGCCGATGTCGGTGCCCCACCTGGACACCCGGGTGATCAACGGCAAGTCCTACCTGCTGTTCGGGCCGTTCGCCGGGTGGTCGCCGAAGTTTCTCAAGCAGGGCAAGGTCACCGACCTGCCACTCTCGGTGAAACCCAACAACCTCGCCTCGATGGTGGGTGTCGGACTCACCGAGATGAGCCTGCTGAAGTACCTGATCGGCCAGCTGTTGCTCAGCGAGGCCGATCGGGTCGACGCGCTGCGTGAATTCGCACCCAACGCAGTCGATTCGGATTGGGAGCTGGACATCGCCGGTCAGCGTGTGCAGGTGATCCGGCGCAAGGGTGCCGGTGGTGTGCTGGAATTCGGCACCACCGTGCTCACCGCCGCCGACGGCAGCATCGCCGGTCTGCTCGGTGCGTCCCCCGGCGCGTCGACCGCGGTGCCGGCCATGCTCGAGGTGATGGAGCGCTGCTTCGCCGACCGATACCCGACCTGGCTGCCCAAGCTCAAGGAGATGGTGCCCTCGCTGGGGACCAAGCTCTCCGGTGAGCCCGCACTGTTCCGCGAGATCTGGGATCACGGCACCAAGGTGCTCAAACTCGATGCACCAGCGCCCGTATGACGGTGACCCCACCATGACCGTCGCGCTGCGCCGCAACTGGGCCAAGGATCTCGACGCCGCCACCCTCTACGAACTGCTCAAGCTGCGTGTCGAGGTCTTCGTCGTCGAACAGGCCTGTCCCTACCCGGAACTCGACGGTCGCGACCTGCTTGCCGAGACCCGGCACTTCTGGTTGGAAGGTGAAGACGGACAGGTGATTTCGACGCTGCGATTGATGGAGGAGCACCCCGGCGGGGAGAAGGTCTTCCGCATCGGCCGGGTGTGCACCAAACGGACCGACCGAGGCCGCGGGCACACCTCCCGGCTGATGCAGGCCGCGCTCGCCGAGGTGGGAACCTATGCGTGCCGGATCGACGCGCAGACCTACCTGCAGGATATGTACGCCGCGCACGGGTTCATCCGTGAGGGTGAGGAATTCATCGAGGACGGCATTCCGCACATCGCGATGGTGCGCCCCGCGTCGGGCGGTGCCTCGTGACATATCCGTTCAGCGCGCTGATCGGCCACGACCGGCTGCGGCTGGCCCTGGTGCTGTGCGCGGTGCGCCCCGATATCGGGGGAGTGCTGATCCGCGGCGAGAAGGGCACCGCGAAATCGACCGCCGTGCGCGCGCTGGCGGCGGTGCTCGCTCATGTCGACGAGGACGCGCGGTTGGTCGAACTGCCGATCGGGGCCACCGAGGACCGTGTCGTCGGGTCGCTGGATCTGCAGAAGGTGCTCCGCGAAGGTGAGCACGCCTTCTCACCGGGACTGCTGGCGCGCGCCCACGGCGGGGTGCTCTACGTCGATGAGGTCAACCTGTTGCACGACCATCTGGTCGACGTCCTGCTGGACGCCGCCGCGATGGGCCGGGTGCACATCGAACGTGATGGTGTCTCGCACTCCCATGACGCCCGGTTCGTCCTGATCGGCACGATGAACCCCGAGGAGGGCGAGCTGCGCCCGCAGCTGCTGGACCGATTCGGCCTCACCGTCGATGTGGCGGCCTCCCGCGATGTCGATACCCGCGTCGAGGTGATCCGATCGCGACTGGCCTACGAGGCCGACCCGGACGGCTTTGCCGCCGGTTACGCCGAGGCCGATGCCGAGTTGGCCGGCCGCATCGCCACCGCACGTGCGGCACTCGCCGGGGTGGTGCTGGGGGACAACGAGTTACGACGCATTGCGGCGCTGTGCGCGGCATTCGACGTGGACGGGATGCGGGCCGACCTGGTGCTGGCGCGCACCGCGGTTGCCCACGCCGCCTGGCGTGGAAGCACGGTCGTGGAGGAAGAAGACATTCGGGTCGCCGCGGAGCTGGCGCTGCCGCATCGCCGCCGCCGCGACCCGTTCGATGATCCCGGCCTGGATCCCGAGCGGCTGGACGATGCGCTCTCGCAGACCGCCGAGGCCCCCGAGGAGCCCGAGCCCGAGCCCGAGCCGCCGGGTGGCGGCGGGGGATCGGATGCCCCCACCGAAGGGTCGGCCGCACAGGCCGATTCGTCGGATCGCGGCGAGCAGCCCCAGGCTGCCGCTCCGCCGACCCGGTCCAGCGCACCACCATCGTCGACGTTCCGCACCCGCGCCCTGGTGGTCCCCGGTGTCGGCGAAGGGGCACCGGGCAGACGGTCCAAGGCCCGCAACCGCACCGGCAGCACCGTCGGGTCGACCGAGGTGGCGGGCGAGGGACACGGCACACACGTCTTCGCGACCTTGCTCGCGGCGGTCAACAACCAGCGCCGACCCGGCAGGCCGCAGGTCCAACCCGAGGATGTGCGGCGCGCCATCCGCGAGGGCCGCGAAGGCAATCTGGTGATCTTCGTCGTGGACGCCTCCGGTTCGATGGCGGCGCGCGACCGGATGTCGGCGGTCGGTGGGGCTGCCCTGTCGTTGTTGCGGGACGCCTATCAGCGGCGTGACAAGGTCGCGGTGATCACCTTCCGCGGCCAGCAGGCCGATCTGCTGCTGCCGCCGACCTCCTCGGTGTACATCGCCGGCCGCCGGTTGGCCCGGTTCGACACCGGTGGCAAAACCCCACTGGCGCAAGGCCTGCTGGCCGCGCGTGACGTGGTGGTGCGCGAGAAGGCACGCGACCGTGCGCGCCGACCCCTTGTAGTGGTGCTCACCGACGGGCGGGCGACCGGGGGACCGGACCCGTTGGGCCGGACCAGGACGGCGGCGCGGATGTTGCTGGCCGAGGGGGCCGCCGCGGTCGTGGTGGACTGCGAGACATCGTTCGTGCGGCTGGGTTTGGCCGAGGAGCTGGCACGCCAGCTGGAGGCCCCGGCGGTCCGGCTCGCGCACCTGCAGGCCGGTGAACTGACCTCGCTGGTCAAGACTGCGGCCTGAGAACAACCGAGGAGACCCGATGCCACAGGGACAACCGCTTACCGTGCCCGATGACGGACTGACCACCAAGGCCCGGCGCAATGCGCCGCTGCTGGCGGTGCACACCGGGCCGGGCAAGGGGAAGTCGACCGCGGCGTTCGGGATGGCCTTGCGCGCGTGGAATCAGGGTTTCGACATCGGGGTTTTTCAGTTCGTCAAGAGCGCGAAGTGGAAAGTGGGCGAGGAGAGCGTCTTTCGGGAGCTCGGCCGGCTGCACGACGAGCACGGCGCCGGCGGGCCCGTGCAATGGCACAAGATGGGCTCGGGCTGGTCGTGGACGCGTAAGCAGGGATCCGAGGTGGATCACGCCGAGACCGCGCGCGACGGCTGGGCCGAGATCAGCCGCCGAATCGCCGCCGGACAGCACGACTTCTACGTCCTCGACGAGTTCACCTATCCGCTCAAATGGGGCTGGATCGATGTCGACGAGGTGATCGCGACCCTGGCCGACCGGCCGGGCCGCCAACACGTGGTGATCACCGGTCGCGATGCGCCGCAGGCGCTCATCGACGCCGCCGACCTGGTCACCGAGATGACCAAGGTGAAGCATCCGATGGATGCGGGCCGCAAGGGGCAGCGGGGCATCGAGTGGTAGCTCCCGCGATCGTCATCGCCGCGCCGTCGTCGGGCAGCGGAAAGACCACGATCGCAACGGGTCTGATGGGTGCGCTGCGGCGTGCCGGACGACGGGTGGCGCCGTTCAAGGTCGGCCCGGACTTCATCGACCCCGGCTACCACGCGCTGGCCGCCGGTGTGCCGGGGCGCAACCTGGATCCCGTCCTGGTGGGCGAGAACCTGATCGGACCGCTCTACCGGCACGGCACCGCGGCCGCCGATATCGCCGTCGTCGAAGGTGTGATGGGGTTGTTCGACGGGCGCATCAGTGCACACCACACCGGCCCGGCCCAGGGCTCCACCGCGCACGTGGCCGCCCTGCTCGGCGCGCCGGTGGTGCTGGTCGTGGACGCCCGCGGGCAGGCCCACAGCATCGGCGCACTGCTGCACGGTTTCTCGACGTTCGACAGCTCGATCCGGCTGGCCGGGGTGATCCTGAACCGGGTCGGTTCGGCGCGTCATGAACAGGTGTTGCGCCAGGGCTGTGAACAGGCCGGGGTGCCGGTGTTCGGGGCGATCCCGCGGTCGGCCGAGCTTGAGGTGCCTTCCCGCCACCTCGGATTGGTGACGGCCGTCGAATTCGGTGCGCTGGCTCAGCGTGCGGTCGCGGCGATGACCGATCTGGTCGCCCAGCACGTCGACGTGGCCGCGCTGGCCGGGGCGGCCACGGCCCGCGTGCAGGCTCCCGCCTGGAGCCCGGAGCCCGAACACCGCGCCGGGGAGTCGGTCACCATCGCCCTGGCCGCCGGACGTGCCTTCAGCTTCGGCTACGCCGAACATCGCGAACTGTTGACCGCCGCCGGGGCAGATGTCGTCGACTTCGACCCGCTCACCGATCTGCTGCCCGCGGGCACCGCGGGTGTGGTGATCCCCGGCGGGTTTCCCGAACAGTTCACCACCGAGTTGTCGGCCAATACGGCCGTGCGCTCCGAGATTCGGACGCTGGCGGCCGCGGGCGGCCCCGTGCATGCCGAGTGCGCCGGCCTGACCTATCTGATGGACGATCTGGACGGGGCGCCGATGTGTGGCGTACTCGCCGGTTCGGCATCGTTCACCGAGCGGCTCACACTGGGCTATCGGGATGCCGTCGCGGTGGCCGATTCGTCCATGCACATCGCGGGCGAGCGGGTCAGCGGGCATGAGTTCCACCGGACCGCAGTGACTTTCGCTACAGACTACGAGCCCGCGTGGGGGTTCGCGGGGACCGGCGGCCGGGACGGTGCGGTGCACGCCGGGGTGCATGCGGGGTATCTGCACACGCATCCGGCCGGGCACCCGAAGGCGTGCTCGCGCTTCGTCACCGCGGCGGCAACCTTTAAGCTCGGCGGGTGACGCGCACCCGAGGAGCCCAGTGACAGACAACGCCTACCTTGTCGGTCTGCGTCTGGAGGGCCGCAAAGTCGTCGTGGTCGGCGGCGGCACCGTGGCGCAGCGCCGGCTGCCGCTTCTGGTCGCCGCCGGCGCGGATGTCCACGTCATCACCCTGGCGGCCACCCCGGCGGTGGAAGCCTTCGGCGACTCGTCGGCGACCGTCACCGTGACCCTTCGGGCGTTCCGTGACGAAGACCTCGACGGCGCCTGGTATGCCCTCGCCGCCACCGACGACCCGGAAGTCAACGCCGCGATCGTCGCCGGCGCCGATCGGCGGCGGATCTTCTGCGTGCGCGCCGACGTCGCCCGGGAGGGCACGGCGGTCACGCCCGCCTCCTTCGAATACGAGGGGTTGTCGGTGGGGGTGCTGGCCAGCGGCGAGCACCGCCGGTCGGCGGCCATCCGCTCGGCCATCCACGAGGCGCTGCAGCAGGGGCTCATCAGTGACCGGGAGCGCAACACCGGTGCCGAGGGTGTGACCGTGCACGAGGGGGTTGCCCTCGTCGGCGGCGGGCCGGGGGACCCGGAGTTGATCACGGTGCGCGGCCGGCGACTGCTGGCCAATGCCGATGTCGTCGTCGCGGACCGGCTCGCTCCGCCCGAGCTGCTGGCCGAGCTGCCGCCCCATGTCGAGGTGATCGACGCCGCCAAGATCCCGTACGGGCGCGCGATGGCCCAGGAGGCCATCAACGATGTGCTGATCGACCGTGCGAAGGCGGGCAAGTTCGTCGTGCGGCTCAAGGGCGGCGACCCGTTCGTCTTCGCGCGTGGGTACGAGGAGGTGATCGCGTGCGCGGAAGCAGGTGTACCGGTGACCGTGGTACCCGGTGTGACCAGCGCCATCGGGGTGCCGGCTCTGGCCGGTGTGCCGGTGACGCATCGGCACATCACCCACGAGTTCGTCGTGGTCAGCGGGCATGTTGCGCCGGGGCACCCCGAATCGTTAGTGAATTGGGATGCGCTGGCCGCGATGTCAGGAACCATCGTGCTGCTGATGGCCGTCGAGCGGATCGAACTCTTCGCTCAGGCGCTGCTGTCGGGCGGCAGACCTGCGGATACGCCGGTGATGGTGGTCCAGCATGGGACGACGGCGGCGCAACGGACGGTCCGGGCGACCCTGACCGACGTTGCCGAAAAGGTACGTTCGGAGGGGATTCGACCGCCCGCCATCATCGTCATCGGGGCTGTGGCGGCGTTCGGCAGTTAAAGGATTCTTAAGATTACTGTAAGGTAACCCGGTATGACTGCTCTCAACGACGCTGGCCGCAAATCCAGCCGAGACGGCGCAGGTGGCAGCGACCGGGCCCTGCCAGTGCATGTAGGCCGAGGGGATATGCAGCAAAACGGCAAGTCACCGGCGTTCCTGCCGTCCTGGAACTTCATCGCCGCCGTCATCGCCATCGGCGGTATGCAGCTGTTGGCCACGATGGACAGCACCGTGGCCATCGTCGCGCTTCCTAAGATCCAGGACGAGCTCGGGCTTTCCGATGCCGGTCGTAGCTGGGTCATCACCGCGTATGTCCTGACCTTCGGTGGTCTGATGTTGCTGGGCGGCCGCCTCGGCGACACGATCGGCCGCAAGCGCACCTTCATCGTGGGTGTCACCCTGTTCACCATCGCCTCGGTGCTCTGCGGTGTGGCCTGGGATGAGGCCACCCTGGTCATCGCCCGCCTATTGCAGGGTGTGGGTGCGGCGATCGCCTCGCCCACCGGTTTGGCGCTGATCGCCACGACATTCCCCAAGGGGCCCGCCCGCAACAGCGCGACGGCCGTCTTCGCCGCCATGACCGGTATCGGCTCGGTGATGGGCCTGGTGGTCGGCGGAGCCCTGACCGAGGTCTCCTGGCGCTGGGCATTCCTGGTCAACGTGCCGATCGGCCTGGTGATGCTGTATCTGGCCCGCACGCATCTGCGTGAGACCGATCGCGCCCCGATGAAACTCGACGCCGCGGGTGCCATCCTGGCGACCCTGACCTGCACCGCGGCCGTATTCGGGTTCTCGATGGGACCGGAGAAGGGCTGGGCCTCGCCGCTGACGCTGGCGTCCTTGGCCGGCGCCGGAATCTTCGGATTGGCATTCCTCTACGCCGAACGCACCGCGGAGAACCCGGTGGTGCCGTTCTCGCTGTTCCGTGACCGCAACCGCGTCGCCACCTTCGCCGCGGTCTTCCTGGCGGGCGGCGTGATGTTCACCCTGACCGTGCTCATCGGGCTCTATGTCCAGGACATTATGGGCTACAGCGCGTTGCGCGCCGGTATCGGTTTCATCCCGTTCGTGATCGCACTCGGGATCGGTCTGGGCCTGTCCTCTCAGCTGGTGTCGCGCTTCGCGCCGCGATGGCTGGTGATCGCCGGTGGCGTGCTGGTGCTCGCCGCGATGATCTACGGCTCGACGCTCAACGGCGACATTCCGTACTTCCCCAACCTCGTGCTGCCGATCACCATTGGTGGATTCGGTATCGGCATGATCGTCGTGCCGCTGACGGTCTCGGCCATCGCCGGTGTGGGCCTCGACGAGATCGGACCGGTGTCGGCCATCGCGCTGATGCTGCAGAACCTCGGTGGCCCCGTGGTGCTGGCGGTCATCCAGGCCGTCATCACCTCACGCACCCTGTACCTGGGCGGAACCACGGGACCGGTCAAGAACATGAACGAGGCGCAGCACCACGCGCTGGACCAGGGATACACCTACGGTCTGCTGTGGGTCGCCGCGGTCGCCGTGGTGGTGGGTGCCGCCGCACTGTTCATCCGTTACAGCGCGGAGGAGGTGGCGCACGCCCAGGAGGTCAAGGACGCCATCGATGCCGGCGAGCTGGAGAACTGAGCGCCCGACCCGTCGAGCAGACCCCCGGATCGGGACCGGTCGAGAAATTTTCATCTGTGTTGTTTGGTTGCATCGGCTGATGGGTACACCGCCGATGGGAGCCGGTCGCTTCAGCTGTCGCGCGCCGAAAACACAAGCGTGTAATTTCTCCACACCTGTGGACGAATCTTGTGGATAACTCCGCATCCATCGGAGCAGAGGCAGGCATGCGGCGTCAGGACATCAGTACCGCGGTCGATTTGCTCGGCTGGCGCCTGATCCTCGGAACGCTGATCACGCACGTAACCGTCGACTCGCTCCGCACCGCCGTGCACGTCGCCGATGCCGCCGTGAACGCCGCCGATGCGGACGCCGTCACCGGACATCTCCGCGTCGAATTGTGTGACGACCGGGTGGTGCTGCGACTGCAGGACCGGTCGACGGGGACGATCACCGACCATGATCTGAGTCTGGCCGGCCGGATCACCGGCGCCCTGTCGGACGCGGGGTGGGCCACGGTGCCCGGTGATGCGGAGATAACGCCACAAGTCTTCGAAATCGCCGTCGACGCGCTCGACATCGCGTCGGTGCGCCCGTTCTGGCGGGCGATCACCGGCTACGTCGACCTCCCGGACGCGACCGACCTGCCGGCGGGGGCGCTTATCGACCCGTTGGGGCGCGGACCGACGATCTGGTTCCAGCAGATGGATTCGCCGCGCCCGCAACGTAACCGGATTCACCTCGACATCGACGTCGCGCCCGAGCGCGCCGCCGCGCGCATCGAGGCGGCGCTGGCCGCGGGCGGGCGGCTGGTCTCGGATGCCGCCGCACCGGCGTTCTGGGTGCTCGCCGACGCCGAGGGTAACGAGGCCTGCATCTGCACCTGGCAGGGCCGCGACTGAATCGGATTGTCGTGCTCCTACGTCGCCCACGAGGCTGAATTGTCGGGCTCCTACGTCGCCCGACTAGGCTGACCGCTCGTGATCACCCGTATGTCCGAGCTGTTCCTGCGTACCCTGCGCGACGACCCTGCCGACGCCGAAGTTCCCAGCCACAAGCTGCTGATCCGCGCGGGCTATGTGCGGGCCGTCGGACCGGGCATCTACAGCTGGTTGCCGCTGGGTCTGCGGGTGCTGCGCAAGATCGAGAACGTGGTGCGCAGTGAGATGAACGCCATCGGTGGCCAGGAGATCCTGCTGCCCGCACTGCTGCCGCGCGCCCCCTACGAAACCACCAATCGCTGGACCGAGTACGGCGACACCTTGTTCCGCCTCCAGGACCGTCGCAACAACGACTATCTGCTGGGCCCGACCCACGAGGAACTCTTCACCCTGATGGTCAAGGGGGAGTACTCCTCATACAAGGATCTTCCCGTCCTGCTCTACCAGATCCAGACCAAGTACCGCGACGAGGCCCGCCCCCGCGCAGGCATCCTGCGCGGCCGTGAATTCGTCATGAAGGACTCGTACTCCTTCGATCTCGACGACGACGGCCTCAAGACCGCCTATCACCACCACCGCGAGGCCTACCAGCGCATCTTCAACCGGCTCGGGATCGACTATGTGATCGTCTCGGCGGTGTCCGGAGCCATGGGCGGCAGCGCGTCAGAGGAGTTCCTCGCCGAGAGCGAGGTCGGCGAGGACACCTTCGTGCGATGCGTCGAATCGGGCTATGCCGCCAACGTGGAAGCCGTCATCACCCGGGCGCCGGAAGCGCTGCCCATCGAGGGGCAGCCGCCCGCGCAGGTGTACGACACCCCCGACGCCCCGACCATCGCGACCCTGGTCGACTGGGCGAATTCGGCCGGGCTGCCGCAGTTCGGTGACCGCGCCGTCACCGCTGCCGACACCCTGAAGAACGTCCTGCTCAAGACCCGCCAGCCCGGCGGCGAGTGGGAATTGCTCGGCATCGGAGTGCCCGGTGACCGAGAGGTCGACGAGAAGCGACTCGGCGCGGCGTTGGAGCCCGCCGAGTTCGCCCTGCTCGACGACGCCGATTTCGCCGCCAACCCGTTCCTGGTTAAGGGATACGTGGGTCCGAAAGCATTGCTGGACAACGGGATCCGGTATCTGGTCGATCCCAGGGTGGTGTTCGGCACATCCTGGATCACCGGTGCCGATGAGCCCAACAAGCACGTGGTGGGGCTGGTCACGGGTCGTGATTTCACCCCGGACGGCACCATCGAGGCCGCCGATGTGCGCGACGGCGATCCGTCCCCGGACGGCGCTGGTGTGCTGACCTCGGCCCGCGGTATCGAGATCGGCCATATCTTCCAGCTCGGCCGTAAGTACGCCGATGCGTTCAATGCCGATGTGCTCGGTGAGAACGGCAAACCGGTGCGCCTCACCATGGGGTCCTACGGCATCGGGGTATCTCGACTGGTCGCCGTCATCGCCGAGCAGCAGCACGACGATATCGGGCTACGCTGGCCGGCCTCGGTCGCGCCCTTCGACGTGCATGTCGTGATCGCCAACAAGGACGCCGGTGCGCGTTCCGGGGCCGAAGAACTGGCCGCCGAACTATCCGGGCTGGGCTTGGAGGTGCTCCTCGACGACCGAACCTCATCGCCCGGGGTCAAGTTCAAGGATGCCGAACTGCTCGGCATGCCCTGGATCGTGGTGGTCGGTCGGGGCTGGGCCGACGGCGTGGTCGAACTGCGTAACCGGTTCAGCGGTGAGGCCCGTGAGCTCGTTGTCGCCGGCGCGGCCGCCGAGGTTGCCGCCGCGCTGAGCGCGAGTCGGGCCTGAGCGCTGAGCGAGAGTCGGGCCTGAGCCCTGAACGGCTAACCGGCCTGTTCGGAACCGCCAGGGAAGGCCACCGTCACCGGTGGCACCCCCAGGATGCTGCGCCACCGGGCGGCAAGCACCGCGGCCTGCGTCATCGCGGTGAGCGCGAAGGTGCGGTCCTGCGGATCTTCTGCCTGTTCCAGCACGGCCCGCCACGCGGTGGCCGTATCGGCCTCCATGCGGACGGCCAGCTCGGCGGCGTCGCCGGGATCGGCGACCTCAGTCGGCAGCTGATAGCCGGGTGCCGGTAGCGGTGCGGTGATCCGACGGCCCGCCAGGATCTCCAGCGCCTCCTCGCGGCGTTGCCGGTGCTGGGCCATCGCCTCAGCGACCAGCCAGTTGTCATCAGGCGTGGAGTGCGCCGACACGATGCCGTAGCCGTAGATGGCGCCGTGCTCGGTCGCGACGGCGTCGAACCACGCCGCGGCGGCGCCATCCTCCGGGCGGTCCGGGTCCGGGGTCGGCTCGGGTGCCGTGTTCGGAGCTGTCATGGTTTCTCGTCTCCGCCGAGCGCCACCAGGTACGCCGCGGTGCACGCCGCGGAGATGGAACCGAACAGTCCGGCGCGATAGCCGGAGAGTCCTTCGGCAGCGCGAGCGGCCTGTTCGGCGGAACCGCGGAGTTCCTCGACGACCTTGGCGACGGTGGGGGCCGTCGCCGGGTCAGGCGCCGTCGTGGTCGGGGTCGTGCTGGTCGCCGTCGTCGGGCCCTCGCCCGCGGTCAGCCTGGTGATCTCGGCGGCCAGCGCGTCGGCGTGGGCCGAACGCTCGGCGGCGATCGAGGTCAGCGCGGCGACCTGCGACTGGCGCGACGGTCCGGTCAGCGCCGTCGCCGCGTCACCGGCCAACTCGCTGTCGGAGCGAGCCCGGTCGAATCCGGTCTGCAGGTCGTCGAGGTCGGCGGGCGGCGGTGCGGGCGCGCACGCGGCGGCGGAGCCGAGTAGGGCCAGCGCGACGCCGGCCGGCAGGGCACCGATCAGCAGGCGACGCCGACTCAGGATGGGCAGGGCGCTCGGCACGCCCACATCCTGCCATGTTGGGTCGGGCCGCTCGTTTGGTGATTGTCGCGTCACGGCTGGCGTATCGTTTGGTAGTTGATTCTCCGGCCGTGCCGGTCGGAGGTTGTCCGCACAACTCAAGATGAGGAGCTCGCCGTGGCAACGGATGACCCGCTGCGGTCTGCGCGCCTTCCGTCGCGTGAGCAGGTGATCGAACTCCTCACCGGTGAGTTCTCGCGCGCGGGTTACGAAATCGAAGATGTCACGATCACGGCCGCCCGGCCGCCGAGCATCACCGTGGTCGCCGACGGAGATGCGCCGCTGGATCTGGACGCGGTGGCCGAACTGTCCCGGCTCGCCTCGGCCGCGTTGGACGAGGCGGATCGCGGTTTCGATCCGTACGTGCTCGAGGTCACGTCCCGGGGTGTGGACCGCCCATTGACCGAGGAGAAACACTTCCGCCGGGCGAAGGGACGCAAGGTCGGTGTGACCCTTGTGGACGGGTCGGTGGTCACCGGGCGCATCGGTGCCACCCGCGACGGGATGGTCGCCTTGGTGGTCGCCGAAGGCAAGAATCTCGTCCTGCGGCCGGTGGCCGTCGACGAGATCGTCAAAGCAATTGTGCAAGTAGAGTTTTCGACGCCAAATCGACGTGAGTTGGAGTTGGTCGAACAGTCAGAAGAGGGGGCCGGGTCGTGAATATCGACATGGCGGCATTACATGCCATCGAGGCGGACAAAGGTATCTCGGTCGATATCGTGGTGGACACCATCAAATCGGCGTTGCTGACCGCTTATCGGCACACCGAGGGTCACGAGGCCGACGCGCGTATCGACGTCGACCGCAAGACCGGTGTGGTCAAGGTGATGGCGAGGGAGACCGACGCCGACGGCAACCTGATCAGCGAATGGGATGACACCCCAGAAGGTTTCGGTCGCATCGCGGCCACCACGGCTCGCCAGGTGATCTTGCAGCGGTTGCGCGATGCCGAGAACGAGAAGATGTACGGCGAATTCTCCGCCCACGAGGGCGATATCGTCGCCGGCGTCGTCCAGCGTGATGCGCGTGAGAACACCCGCGGCAACGTGGTGGTGCGGGTGGGGACCGAGGCCAAGGGCTCCGACGGAATGATCCGTCCCGCCGAGCAGGTGCCCGGTGAGGGTTACCAACACGGCGACCGGTTGCGCTGCTACGTCATCGGCGTGACGCGTGGCGCCCGTGAACCGAAGATCGAGCTCTCGCGCACCCATCCGAACCTGGTGCGCAAGCTGTTCGCCCTCGAAGTTCCCGAGATCGCCGACGGTTCGGTGGACATCGTGGCCGTGGCAAGGGAGGCCGGTCACCGGTCCAAGATCGCGGTCACCTCCAGGGTCTCGGGACTCAACGCCAAGGGCGCCTGCATCGGCCCGATGGGCCAGCGCGTGCGCAATGTGATGAGCGAGCTGTCGGGGGAGAAGATCGACATCATCGACTTCGACGAGGATCCGGCCCGGTTCGTCGCCAACGCGCTGTCGCCGGCCAAGGTGGTCTCGGTCACCGTCATCGACGAGAACGCCCGCGCCGCGCGTGTCGTGGTGCCCGATTTCCAGCTGTCACTGGCCATCGGCAAGGAGGGGCAGAACGCCAGGCTCGCCGCTCGGCTGACCGGATGGCGCATCGATATCCGCAGCGATTCGGCCGCCGCGCCCGATGCCGACGGCGCAGAACACGCCACGTAGGGAAGCCGGCTCGGGGCGTAGTGAGACGCGATTGAAGTCTGGACGCCCCGGAACGGTAGACTGAACCGTGATCCAGCGTGAGACTCCGGCAGGCCAGCCTCGTGCGCATCGAGATCCTGCGGGACCGGTGCGTACGTGTGTGGGTTGTCGGAAGCGAGCGTTGGCCGTCGATCTGGTCAGACTGTCCACCGTTTCCGACAGGCCCGGCGCTTGCGCCGTGACTGTGGATACAGCGGGTAATCTGCCGGGGCGGGGTGCGTGGTTGCATCCCGATCCGCAGTGTCTGGACGTTGCACTCCGCCGGCGAGCAATCGGCCGAGCGTTGCGCATCTCCGGTTCGCCGGACACCACCGTGGTGGAAGAACTTTTCCACCAGTCAGAGAACAGGTAGCGAAGAACATGAGCACACCGTGAAGTCCCGATGACCATGCGTCATAGCTAAACCCGAGGCGCGGCCTATCCCACCGCTGTCGCCTCCAAACGAGGAGAAGTAGTGGCAGCCCCAGGTAAGGCCCGTGTGCACGAGTTGGCGAAGGAACTCGGTGTCACCAGTAAGGAAGTTCTCGCCCGTCTGAGTGATCAGGGCGAGTTCGTCAAATCCGCATCATCGACGGTCGAGGCCCCCGTGGCCCGCCGTCTGCGGGAATCGTTCGGCGGCGGCAAGCCGGCGGCCGGCGATGCGCCCGCTCCCAAAGCGCCCGGCAAGCCCGCGGCACCGTCCGGCGGCCCCAAGCCCGGACCGAAGCCCGCGCCGCAGGCGCCCGACTGTTCACCCGGATGCTCTACGGCATCGCCAAACGGAAGTTCGGCGAAGTCCCGCAACCGTTCACTGTCGC